>JAGXHS010000102.1 GCA_024636075.1 Propionibacteriaceae bacterium | reverse complement strand
AGATGTGTATAAGAGACAGGCGATGGGCCTGGGCCGCCTGCACGAAACGCCCCCGCAATGCAGCCCGGGTGTCGGTGGGAGGATGGTTGGTGGCGTGCTGGATGAATCGATCACCCACCACCTCGTCAACGAGTCCGCGGCGTCGCGCCGCTGCGTAGACCCCTTGGCCTGCATGGATGTCGTGGTAGGAGAGATCGAGCTGCGCCAGCTGCTGCTCGAGTTGATCAGCATCCTGGCTGGCCGGCGCCCCGGCACGCTGCAACCATCGACTCATCATCCGCAGCTTGATCACCCAATCGATCCTGGTCGCGACCCGAGCCAGCCGCCGATCAGCGAGGGCGTCCAACACCTCACCCCACAGCGCGTGGCTGCTGAGCAGCTGGGGATCGTCGGCGCAGAACTCAGCGACCCGCTCCCAAATGGTGCGTTGCACGCCGAGCGCGGTCAAGGGACCGTTGCGCCCCTCGACGCTGGCCCGCCCGGTGACGTCGGCGCTGACCTGTCGGATGGCGACGCCCGGATCGACCAACGCGAGATCATCGAAAACCACTCCGTCCTCGAGCGCACGCAGCACCAACTCGGTGGCGCCGAACTTCAGCCACACCGTGCTCCGGGACAGGTTCGAATCACCCACGATGACATGCAGTCTGCGAAACCTGCTCGGATCTGCGTGGGGTTCGTCGCGGGTGTTCACCATCGGGCGGGTGCGGGTCGTCGCCGACGACATCGGATCCCACATGTGATGCGCGCGTTGACTGAGTGCGAAGTGGCCGCCTCGCGGTGAGCTGACCCACTTCCCGGCACCAGCGATCAACTGCCGTGTGACCAGGAAGGGCGTCAGGCCGTGGACCACCTCTTCCAATCCCGCGGCACGGGCGATCTGGTAGTTCTCATGGCTGCCGTAGGAATTGCCGTGGGAATCGGTGTTGTTCTTGAACAACGAGATGCGCGCCGTGATCCCCTCGCCAGCCAGCTTTTGCACCGCGCGGCTGCACAACTGGTCGAAGATCAGATCCCCGGCAGCATCCTGGGCGACGAGATCCAACAGACTGGAGCACTCGGCGGTCGCGTACTCGGGATGCGAGCCGACGTCCAGATAGAGCCGACCGCCGTTGCGCAGGAACGTGTTGGTGGCGGAGTGCTCCTGCACGACGGGCGCGAACAACACCTGAGCGGCTTCGTCGGAGCCGAGCCGCCTCCAGCCGTGCGTGGTCTGCACCCGGGCACTGAGCCCGTACTCGGTCTCCAGTCCGTGCACCCGCCGCGGCAGGAAGACCATCGTTCACATCCCGACGAGATCGAGCAGCGCTCCGAGCTCCTCGCGGGTCAGTTCGCGGCTCTCACCGGACGGCAGCTGACCCAGCCGGACCGGGCCGATGGCGGTCCGGGAAAGCTGGCGCACCGGGTGCGCAACCGAATCCATCATTCGTCGGATGACGCGGTTACGGCCCTCGTGCAGGCTGATCGTCAGCATGCTGCGGTTCTCGGCTCGGGTGACCAGCTTCACCTTGTCCGGCTTGACCGGACCGTCCTCGAGGCGCAGCCCCTTCTCCAACCGGCGAATGGTCTTGTTGTCCAGCAATCCTTCGACCTCCACCAGGTAGGTCTTCGACACCTGATAGGAGGGGTGGGCCATTCGGTGGGCGAACTCACCGTCGTTGGTGAGCAGGATCAACCCTTCGGTTTCGGTGTCCAATCGACCGACGTGGAAGAGATGCTGCTGCTTCACCCCGAGCAGGTCGGACAGGTTGCGGCGACCTTCGGGGTCATCCATGGTGGACACGAAGCCACGGGGTTTGTTCAGCACCAGGTACAGATGACGCCGCGGCGGCGGAATCCGGGCTCCGTCCACCCGGATCGTGTCCTGCTCGGGGTCGACCCGGGTACCCAGCTCGGTCACCAGGTTGCCGTTGACCTCGACCCGGGCGTCCGCGATCAGTTGCTCACTCCCGCGCCGGGACGCGATGCCTGCCTGGGCAAGCACCTTCTGCAGGCGAATGCCCTGCGGATCGTGCTGATCACTCATCGAGTCTCCTTGTCGCCCAACAGCGTGGGACCCTCCAGTCTAGAAGCTCAGTCGGCTTCCGGCGACTCCGGCTGCGCCCGTTCACCGCCGACTGTGCTGTCAGTGGCGGTTGCCACGTCGGCGACGGCTGCCTCGGTGGCCAGCTGTGACAGCTCCGCTGCCAGCGTTTCGGCATCCGGCAGGTGCTGTGCGATCGGCGGCAGCTCATCGATGCTGGCGATGCCCATCCGTTCCAGGAAGTAGTCGGTGGTGCAGAACAGCATCGCTCCTGAAGCTTCACCCTGTCCCGCTTCGGCGATCAGGTTGCGCGCCAGCAGGGTGCGGACCACGCCGTCGACGTTGACGCCACGCACGGCAGAGACCCTGCTCCGCGAGATCGGCTGGGAGTAGGCGATCACCGACAAGGTCTCCAATGCGGCCTGTGACAGCCGACCGTGCTGACCGCTGACGACCCAGGCGCCGATCAGCTCGGCGTGCTCGGCGCGCGGAGTAGCGCCAGCCACCGGCGATGTGACGCAGTTCGAAACCACGGCCGGTCTCGTCGTAGAACCGCGCCAAGTCGGCCAGGCACTGCTCCACCGGAGCCATCGGAACGCCCAGCGCTTCAGCCAGGGTGGCGGCAGCCATCGGCTCCTCGGCCATCAGCAGCAATGCCTCGATCGGGCCACTGAGATCGGCCGGTCCGACGTGCGCCGTGATCGTCTCGTGCTGCTCGTCAGTCATCAGGTGTCCTGTTCGGGTGTCTCATCGGTGTCGAACTCGTCGGAGATCTGCAGCTCACCAGCCTCGTCGCCGATCCATCGGATGGTCAGCTCGCCCAACGCGGTCAGCTGCTCAAAGGCAACGGCACCCTCACGGAACAGCTCCAGCAGGGCAAGGAACCGAGCCACCGTGGTCACGGTGTCCGCGTCGCCAGTGAGCGCCCGAAAGGTCAACGATCGGCGTCGTCGTAACCTGTCGACGACGATGCCGGCCTGTTCCTGAACATTGACCCTGGCTCCGTGCAGGTGTTCCAGCGAGACCTGGGCGGGTTCCTCCGGGGTCAACGCCCGCTCAGCGATCTGCGCGAACCGCTCCGGACTCACCGGGATCCTCACCTCGGGCAACAGTCTGGCGAACTGCGGTTCCAGTCCCCCGGGTCGCGGATGGCGGCCGGATTCCGCGTCCAGCCGCTCACCCAGCCACCGGGAGACCAGCTTGTAGGCCCGGTACTGCAACAAGCGGGCGAACAGCAGGTCGCGGGCCTCCAACAGCGCCAGGTCCTCGGCGTCCTCCACTTCCCCTGACGGCAACAACCTGGCCGCTTTCAGGTCCAGCAACGTGGCCGCCACCACCAGGAAGGAACTGGTCTGATCCAGGTCCCACTGTTCGCCGTGCCGTTTGATGTGTGCGATGAAGTCGTCGGTCACCCTCGAGAGGGCGATCTCGGTGACGTCCAGTTTGTGCTTGCTGATCAGTTGCACCAGCAGGTCGAAGGGGCCCTCGAAGTTGACCAGCCGGACCCGGAAGGCGTCGTCGACGTGATCTTCGGCGGCGGCGTCCACACTCACGAGGCCTGCAACCGGCTGACCAGCTCGGCGTCCGCTCCCTGTGCCTCGACATCGGCGACCGCCATCGCGATCGCTGCCCGCACCAGACGGCCCGGCAGCCTCACCCGTTCCGGCATCGGGCGAGCACCTCCCTGGCCAGCGAGCGATAGGCCGTGGCGCCGGGCGACGACGAGGCGTAGGTGGTGATTGGCTCCCCCGCAACGGTGGTCTCGGGAAACTTGATGGTGCGTCGGATCACCGAGTGGAAGACCACCTCCCCGAATGCCTCCACCACCCGTTCGAGGACCTCGCGACTGTGCAGAGTCCGTGCGTCGTACATCGTGCCCACGATGCCGAGCGCCTCCAGATTGGAGTTGAGCCGATCCTGCACCTTGGTGATCGTGTCGGTCAGCAGCGCAATGCCGCGCAGGGCGAAGAACTCGCACTCCAGCGGCATGATCACCTTGTCGGCCGCTGTCAGCGCATTCACCGTGAGCAGCCCCAGAGACGGAGCACAGTCGATCAGGATGAAGTCGTAGCGGTCACGCGCCTTGTCCAGCACCCGCTTCAGGGTCTGCTCCCGGGCCACTTCGCTGACGAGCTGCATCTCGGCGGCCGACAGGTCGATGTTGCTCGGCAGAATGTCCAGGCCCTCGATGGTGGTCTCGTTGATCACCTCGTCGACGGAGTACTGCCGACTCAGCATCAAGTCGTAGATGCTGTTCTGCAGGGTGTGCGGATTCACCCCCAGCCCCACCGACAGCGAACCCTGCTGATCGAAATCCACCAGCAGCACCCGACGCCCGGTCTCCACCAGGGCGGCGCCCAGATTGATCGTGGTGGTCGTCTTGCCGACGCCGCCCTTCTGGTTGCACAGCGCCACCACGATGGCGTGCTTGGGGCCGTCCCCGGGTGGCGTGGGTTCAGGGAGATCGGGGAAGACCCGTCCGGTCGGACCCAGTTTGTCAGCCTCGACCCTCTCCTTCGCCGGACCCAAATCGTGCTTCTCATCGGCGGGCACCTCGAACAGCGCGTCGTCGCCCGTCTCGCCGCGCGGCTGATCAGGGGGCGCCGCGCCGGCCGGGGGCTGGGATTCGTCGAAGGTGTGCACGACTGTCCTTCCGAGTGGTGGAGCTGCCGAGGGATGGACGTCACACTAGTACGCCCGCGGGTGCGAGGTCAGATAGACTTCCCGCAAGTGGTCCACACTCACCAAAGTGTAGATCTGGGTGGTGGTCACCGACGCGTGTCCGAGCAGTTCCTGCACCACCCGCACGTCGGCCCCGCCATCCAGCAGATGGGTGGCAAAGGAGTGCCTCAGACTGTGCGGGCTGAGTTCGATCTCGAGCCCGGCCTGGTGCGAGCGTCGCTTCAGGATTCCCCAGGCTGACTGTCGCGAAAGGCGACCACCCCGCGCGTTGAGCAGCAGGGCGGCGTTGCCGCGAGTGGTCCTGTCGGCCAACGTCGGTCGGCCGCGCACCAGCCAGCTCTGCACGGCCTGTCTGGCGTACCCCCCCAGTGGAACCACTCGTTCCTTGTTGCCTTTCCCAAGCAATCGCAGCCCAGCCTCCGGGTCGGTCAGGGTGCGGGTCAGGTCGTCCACGTCCAGTTGGCAGATCTCACTGATCCGCGCCCCGGTGCCGTAGAGCAGTTCCAGCAGAGTCGCATCACGAAGACCCGTGACCGTTTCGCGTTCGGGGGCGTCGAGCAATGCCTGCACCTGCGAGACACTGAGCGCCTTCGGTAGGCGCTGGCCGGGAGCCGGTGGATGCACGTCGTGCGCCGGGTCCTCACTGGCGCTGCCCTCGCTGACGGCGAAGGCGTGCAGATTGCGAACAGCCACCAACGCCCGCGCCACGCTGCTTGGCGCCAGGCCCGGCCGGTCGGGGGTGGCTTCGGTGAGCCATCGCTGGAACTCCGAAACGTCGCTGGCTGACACCTGGTCAATCCGTTCCGTGCCTCGATCGGTGAGGAAGCCGAGGTAGCGCTCCAGGTCGCGACGGTAGGCCTGGACCGTGTTGTTGCTCAGCCCCCGTTCCACCCGTAGGTGGTCCAGCCACGTTGTGACGGTGTCACGCACCGTGTCGCCAGCCATGATCAGGCGTGCGATTGCCGCTCTGACCGGCGCTCAGCCCACACCTCGCGGGCAGGCCACGGCGCATCGGGAGCCCGCAGCGAGTCCATCCGTCCGTCGCGCAGCGCACCGTGCAGCGCCAGCGCTCCGGTGATCATCGATGGCGACTGGATCTGGCCGGCATAGATGGCCTCCACCACCGCTTCCAGGTCAACCCAGTGGATGTCCATGTGCGCTTCCTCACCCTCCACCACGAACCCTTCCGGGCGGGGTGCGGGGCTGAGATCGCAGGCCAGGAACATCCGGATGCTCTCCTCGCAACCTCCTGGCGTGGTGACGACGTCGACCAGGACGCGCCACGTCGCTGCAGCCAGCAACGCTTCCTCGGCGAGCTCCCGCTGCGCGGTGACCAGATAGTCCTCTCCTGCCACGTCGAGCAGGCCGGCTGGGGGCTCGATCAGCTTCATCGCCACCGGGTGACGGTACTGGTCCACGACAGCGATCCGGTTCTGCTCATCGAGAGCCATCACTCCCACGGCACCCGGGTGGGTGATGTACTGCCTGGTGATCTGCTCGCCGTTGGGGGTCGAGATGTCGTCCTCGACGAAGTCGCAGACGCTCCCGGTGGCCAGCACCTGATGGCGAGTGACCGGCCAGGATTCAGCGCTGTCCCATTTCATCACGCACACCACAACATCATCCGTGCCCGCCTCGTCATTGCGCGCACCTCGTCACTCGCTGTCATCTGAGGCGCCGCCGACTGGCAGCCGGGTCGCAAGTTTGCGCTCCAGCGCCGCCTCCACCAGCCCACGGAACAGCGGATGCGGCCTGGTGGGTCGTGAGGTCAGCTCCGGGTGGGATTGGGTGCCGACAAAGAAGGGATGTGTCTCCGTGGGAAGCTCCACGAACTCCACCAGGTTGCGGTCGGGCGAGGTGCCGCTGATCACCAACCCGGCGTCGGTCAACTGCTTGCGGTAGTCGTTGTTGACCTCGTAGCGGTGCCGATGCCGCTCGGTGACCTTCGTGCGACCGTAGAGCCTGGCCACCAGCGATCCGCGCTTCAGGTCGGCCGGGTAGGCACCCAGCCTCATCGAACCTCCCAGATCGCCCCGCCCGTCGACGATGTGTTGCTGCTCGGCCATCGTGGCGATCACCGGGTGCTCCGTGTCGGGATCGAACTCGCTGGACCCGGCGTCGGCGATACCCGCCAGATTTTGCGCGACGTCGATCACCATCACTTGCAGGCCCAGGCACAGACCCAGGGTGGGGATGCGCCATTCACGGGCAAGTTTCGACGCACCGACCTTGCCCTCCACGCCGCGGATCCCGAAACCACCGGGGATGCAGATCCCGTCGACGTCTCTCAGGGCAGCTTCGGCACCCTCGCGGGTGGCGCAGTCGTCACTGGCGACCCACCTGATGTTCACTTTCGTCCAGTTGGCGAAACCACCGGCGCGCAGCGCCTCGGTGACCGACAGGTACGCGTCGGGCAGGTCGATGTACTTGCCGACCAGCGCGATCGTCACCTCCTCCTTGGGGTGTTCCACTCTGTCCAGCAGATCGTTCCAGCCCTGCCACTTCACGTCGCGGAAGCTCAGGTTCAGCCTTTGCACCACGTAGGCATCCAGGCCTTCGTCGTGCAGCACCCGGGGGATGGCGTAGATGGACGAGGCGTCCATGCAGCTGACCACCGCCTCTTCCTCGACATCGCACATCAGGGCAATCTTCCGCTTGACCCCCTCGCCGAGCTCCCGGCTGCTGCGGGCCACGATGGCGTCTGGCTGGATGCCCACCTGGCGCAGCGCCGCCACCGAGTGCTGCGTGGGTTTGGTCTTCATCTCACCGCTCGGCCCGATGTACGGAACCAGGGAGACGTGCAGGAAGAAGACGTTGTCGCGACCGACGTCGTGGCGCGCCTGTCGGGCGGCCTCCAGGAAAGGCAGTGACTCGATGTCGCCGACCGTGCCGCCGATCTCGTGGATCACCACGTCGATGCCCTTGCCGCCCATGGCAAGCATCCGCTCCTTGATCGCGTTGGTGATGTGCGGGATCACCTGCACGGTGTCACCCAGGTAGTCGCCACGGCGTTCCTTCGCGATGACGCTGGCATACACCTGACCGGTGGTGACATTCGCATCCGCAGTGAGGTTGACGTCCAAGAAGCGCTCGTAGTGACCGATGTCGAGATCAGTCTCCGCGCCGTCCTCGGTGACGAACACTTCCCCGTGCTGGAAGGGGTTCATGGTGCCCGGATCGACGTTCAGATACGGGTCGAGTTTCTGCATCGTGACTTTGAGTCCCCGCGCTGAGAGCAGACTGCCCAAGCTTGACGCCGTGAGCCCCTTACCCAGCGAGGAAGCCACGCCTCCGGTGACGAACAGATGCTTGGTTGTCTTCGCGTGTCCCACGGAGTTCCAGCCTATATCGGATTGGACTGCTGTGCCCACTGCGACACCGCAGAGGGTCAAGTGGACATAATGTCACTCATGACGCTGCCCATCGATCTGCCGATCGCACCGATGCTGGCAAAATCCACCCCGGCGGTGCCGGCGGTGGACGCGATCGCTGGGGGCTACAGCTACGAACCCAAGTGGGACGGCTTCCGGTGCATCATCCAACGTGATGGCGACACCATCGAACTCTTCTCCCGATCGAAGAAACCGCTGACGCGCTACTTCCCTGAGGTCGTGCAGATGGTGCGCAACACCCTGCCGCTGCGGTGCGTGCTGGATTCCGAGATCGTGGTGCGAGCTGGCGATCCGGGCAGCCAGCGCCTGAGTTGGGAGCACCTGTCGCAGCGCATCCACCCAGCCGAGTCACGTATCGAACGGCTGAGTCTTGACACGCCAGCCGAACTCGTCTGTTTCGACGTGCTGGCTCTCGGTGATGCCGACTTGATGGAGCAGCCGCAACAGCATCGCCGTGAGGTGTTGGAGCAGATCTTCGAGAGCATCGATCCGGCGAGCGGGATCCACATGACCCGCAGCACCCGCGACCAGGAGCTGGCAGAACAGTGGTTCGAGCGCTTCGAAGGCGCCGGTCTGGACGGTGTGATCGCGAAGCCACGCGCCGCGAAATACCAGACCGGGGTGCGCAGCATGCTGAAGATCAAACACCAGCGCACCGCGGAAGCGGTTGTGTTGGGGTATCGCCGGCACGCCAAGACCCGTGCGGTTGCCTCACTGCTACTCGGGCTGTACGACGAGCACGGCGATCTGGTCAACGTCGGTGGTATCGGCGCGTTCAGCCAGAAGATGCGCGAGAGCCTGATCGACGAGTTGGAGCCGTTGGTGGCACGAGACGATGCGGGCATCATGCTTCCGGCTGAAGGTGCCCGGTCCCGGTTCAGCTCGGCGGCCGACGCGACCTACGTACCGCTGCTGCCGTTGTTGGTGGTCGAGGTCTCCTTCGACCATTTGGAGGGCCGCCGCTTCCGGCACGCCGTCACCTTCGTCCGCTGGCGCCCCGACCGGGAACCCGAGAGCTGCACGCTGCACCAGGTGGACGTGGCGGCCGGATACGACTTGGCTGACGTGCTCAGCTAGGAGATTCGGGCATATCGATGAGCGCCGAAGTGCCGCACATTCTCCGCCGCTGCTGCCAATCCGTCACGTATCGCATCCGTGTGACTCTTGCCGGCCACGATGGCGGCGGCCATCGTTCCGACCAGGGCATCCGAGGCACCCAGCGTGTCCACCACCTGCGACTCGGGAACGATCTCGCCGTTGACGATCTCGTCGCCCCAGGCAACGCCGGTCTTGCCGAACAGGGTCACCATGGACCTCGGACGGACGCCGCGGGCCTCGAACTGGGACGCGTGCGCTTGCGGCACCACCAACGGATCAGCCAACCGCACGACGTCATCGGGAAGCTCAGCGTAGGGCGCCAGGTTGATCATGATCCTGACGCCGTTCTGGGCGGCCTGTCGAACAGCCTGCGACACCTGCTCGACCGGGGTCTCCAACTGGGTCAGCAGCAGGTCACCGGGCCCGAGGCCCTTGATCGGGTCAAGCACTCGAGCGCCGAGGTGGGCATTGGCGCCCGGCACCACGACGATGGCGTTGGAGCCGCCGTCGGTGGTGATCAGTGCATGGCCGGTGGGAGTGTTGGACACCCGATCCACCATCAGCCGGATGCCGCGATCATAGAGCCGGTTGAGAGCGGCTCGGCCCGCGTCGTCGTCGCCGACCGCGCCGACCATGTACACCTCGGCGCCCGCAGCACGGGCAGCGACTGCCTGGTTGGCTCCTTTGCCACCCGCGAACCGTTGCAGGGTTTCGCCGATGTCCTTCTCTCCCGGCTTCGGATGATGCGGAACCCGGACTTCCAGATCCACGTTGACCGATCCGAGCACGATGACCCGACCCATGACACCGGACCTTTCTCTCGACAGTGAGTTGACGACTCCATCTCACCACACCCCGCTGCGGCTGAACGCTGGGGTCGGTCAATTCACCTCGGCGCGTTGGCGGCCGCCAACAACTCGGCGGCGTGGGCCAGTGCTTCATCCGAATCCGTCAGGCCAGCCATCATCCGTGCCAGTTCGCTGGGCCGTTCCACGTCGGTGAGCACGCGCAGATCACTGCTGGTGACTTGCCCGTCGGTGGATTTGCTGATCACCACCTGGCGGTCGGCGTGGGCCGCCACCTGAGCCAGATGCGTGACCACGATGACCTGCGAATGCTTGGCAAGCAGAGACAATCGACGCCCGATCTCCAGGGCCACCGACCCGCCCACCCCAGCGTCCACCTCGTCAAAGACGAAGGTGTGGCCGGGATCGCTGTCGGCGAGCACCACCTCGAGCGCCAGTCGGATCCTGGACAACTCACCGCCAGAGGCGACCTTCGCGACGGCGGCGGGAGCCGATCCGGGGTTGGCTGAGAACAGCAACCTGACCTGCTCGGCTCCGTGTGGCCCCGGCTCATCGAGTGGTTCCAGGTCGAAGACGAGGCGCCCATGCGGCATCGCCAACGCGGTCAACTCGGCGCGGACCGAACTCTGCAGTCGTTCGGCGCCCAAGCGTCGCCCCCGGCTGACGCTTTGCGCCACCTCGCCAAGCTCAGCCGCGAGGCGCAGCGCCTGCTGGCGCAGTTGGTCGATCCGTTCGTCGGAACCGGTGAGGCGGTCAAGTTGCCCAGTCGCTTGATGCAGCCAGTGCAGTACCTCGGCGATCGAGGTGCCGTACTTGCGGGTCAGTTTCGCCAGCTCCGCGCGTCGGGACATCACCTGCTCGAGGCGAGTCGGATCTGACTCCAGATCGGCGAGGTAGGAGGCCACCTGCCCGGCGACCTCATCCAGCGCGAAGCTCACCTCCTGCAGTTCTGACACCAACTGCTCGACCGTGGGATCGTAGCGACCGGCATGCTCCAGCGCTTTCCGCGCCTCACCGACCAGCGCCACGGCATCCAGTTGGTCAGGGTCCTGAACGTTCCCCGACAGGGCCGCGCTCGCCACCTCGGCGTGGCTGCGAAGCTCGTCGATCGATTGCAGTCGCTCGGACTCGGCAGTGAGCTGGTCGTCCTCACCGGGTCGCGGATCGATGGCGGTGATCTCGTCGATCCCGAAACGCAGCATGCCCTCTTCCCGAGCGCGTTCCCGGGACCGGTTGACCAACGCGGCAAGCTCTGTCCGCGCTGCCCGTAGCCGTTGATGCAGGTCCCCGCACCGTGCCAGCAGCGCCTGGTGGTCGGCGCCGCAGTATCGGTCCAGCACGTCCCGCTGCCTTGCGGGGGAGCCGAGCCGAATCTGTTCGTTCTGGGAATGCACGGTGACGAGTTCGGCGCTCAGCTCGGCGAGCTGGGTGATCGTCACCTGCGCACCACCAACCATCGCCCGGGATCGTCCGGCGCGGGCTACCTGTCGGCTGATCAGCAGGTCGTCGTCGATCTCACCGCCGAGGTCATGCACCCTGGATTCCAGGTCGCCCGCAAGAAACCGGCCCTCGACCAAGGCCCGTGACGAGCCGTGCCGCACCACCGAGACATCGGAGCGGGCGCCGAGCAGCAGTTCCAGGCCGTTGACGACCATCGTCTTGCCGGCCCCGGTTTCACCGGTGATTGCGGTGAGGCCACCGGACAGCTCGAGCGATGTCTCGGCGATCACCCCGAGACCGGCGATCCGCAGCTCGGTCAGCATCGTCAGCGCTGCTCACGATCGGGTTCGCTCGCAACCTTCTGGCGGCGCCGCCAGCCTTGCACGCGCAGGTCGAACTTCTTCACCAGTCGATCAGAGAAAGGCTGCTCGCTCAGCCGTGCCAGCAACAGGTCGTGCTCGCCACGCACCATCGTGATCCGGCAGCCGGGCGCGACGTCGACGGTGCGCCGGCCGTCACACCACACCACCGCCGGCTTCTGCTCGGACTCCACCACGTCCAGTTCCACCGTGGAATTCGGGCTGAGCACCAGCGGCCGGGCAAACAGCGCGTGCGCCGACAGCGGCACCAACACCAATGCCTCCACATCGGGCCACACCACCGGCCCGCCGGCCGAGAAGGCGTATGCGGTGGAACCGGTGGGGGTGCTGACCAGCACCCCGTCGCAGCTCCATTGCGAGACCGGACGGTGGTCGACGATCGCCAACACCTCCAGCATCCGTTCCCGGGCCGACTTCTCCACGCTCACTTCGTTGATCGCGAAGGAGGTCCACAACAGCCGCGCGTCATGGTCGCGCACCTGCACGGCTAGGGTGAGCCGTGCCTCGATCTGGAAGTCCCGGGCGACCACCTGATCAACCAGGGTGCTCATCTGGTGCGCTTCGAGCTCGGCCAGGAAACCCACGTGACCCAGGTTCACCCCGAGCACCGGGATCCTTTTCGGCATCGCCCATTCCGCGCCGCGGAGGATGGTTCCGTCGCCGCCGAAGACCAGCATCAACTCGACGCTCTCACCTCCCTGGTCGCTCAGCGCGTGCACCGGAACCCCGGCCACTCGGGCGCGCAGCTCGTCGAGACGGTCCTCCGGCATCCACGTGGCAACGCCACGTTTGTTCAGGGCCACCACGAAATCAGCTGCAGCTTCCAAGGCGTCTTCACGACCGGGGTGAATCATCACCGCGACCCCCCGGGACGATGAATCACTCCCGGGCATCACGACTGGATCGATCGGTGGTATCACCCGGTCAGCCTAACGCGGGCCGCTCGCCGTCAGCCTCAGCCGCTCTGATCAGCTGGATGAAGTACTCCACGTTGCCAGCTGGTCCGGGAAGTCGGCTGGGCAGCTGACGGACCAAAACCCATCCCAGCACCTCGGCATCGGCGACGACGTCGGCGACCGCAGCGAGCCGTTGCTGCTCGCTGTGCACCACTCCCCCGCTCCCGAGCGCTTCCCTACCAACCTCGAACTGTGGCTTGACCATCAGCAGGGCGCTGCCCTGTTCGCCGAGCACCGAGAGCAGTGGCGGCAGCAACAGCCGAAGAGAGATGAACGACACGTCCGCGACCACCAGATCGACCGATCGACCATCCATGTCGTCGAGGGTGAGATCGCGGAGATTGAGCCGCTCCCGAACCCGCACCCTGCCGTCGGCGCGCAGGAAATCAACGAGTTGCCCGTGGCCGACGTCGACGGCATAGACCTGCTCGGCGCCCCGGCTCAGCAGCACATGGGTGAAGCCGCCGGTGGAGGCGCCCGCGTCCAGCACCCGGGGCGGAACCCGGGACCAGCCGAGGTCATCCAGCGCACCGATCAGTTTGTGCGAAGCCCGCGAGGCCCAGGAATCTGTGCAGGTGACCTGCACCAGTTGCTCGGCGGTGATCTGTTGGGAGGCTTTGGTCACTGGCCTGCCGTCAACCTGCACCGAACCGGCGGCGATCAGCTGAGCTGCTCGATTCCGGGAAGATGCCAGCTCCCGGCTCACCAGTACCCGATCCAGCCGATCAGTGGCTGGTACATCGCCAGCAGTTGTCATCGACCCTCGACGCCGGGAATCGGCGTCTGAGCTACCTCGCGGGACGAATCCAACACTGAGACCAGAACCTCTTGGACGGCGGCAAGCCGATCATGGTGTTCCTCGACGTGCAGGTCGGCGAGCCCGGTCACCTCGGCGACGGCCTGGTCGATCACCCGATTCCCCGTCACTGGCGGCTCAACCCGGCTGTCCTGATCCTGCTGCTCGCTCATCTCGCCTCCCGCCGTTCAGCGTAGCGGCCGTTGTCCTCCTCGTCGCCGAGCCCACGGGCTGTCAGGGCATCGCCCGTGCGCTGGGCGTAGGCGACAGCGTTGACCACCACCGGCGTCACCCGGGCGAACCAGTTGCGTTCCAGTCCCCTCGCTCTTGCAGCATCACGCACCGTCGAGAAGCTGCCCACCAGGTAGGGGATGCTGCGCATCATCACCGCCACTGCCAGGCCGAATCGTTCCGAGGGAAAACCGAATCGACGCAGCGGGGTCGTGACGGAGATCAGCGCGTCGATCAACACACTCGCCGGCGTGGTGTAGGTGAGCACCCGCGTCAGCCACAGCGCACCCACCAGGTTCGCGCCCAGCATCACACCGTCCAATGGTTGCCCCACGATGAACTGGTAACTCGCAATTGCCACCACCATCATGCTGAACCCCCAGCCCAACCAGAACGCCAGCCTCGGTGGCACCCGCGCCAGCAGCAACAGAGCCGCGGCAAGCCCGACCAGGCCGAGTGACAGCCACCATCGACCCACCACCAGGGCCGTCAACGTGCAGCCCAGGACGATCAGATACTTCCATCCCACGCTCAGCCGGTGCAGCGGGGAGTGGGTGTCGAGATACAGTCCGAACAATCGGTCGTGGGACTGCATCACGTGCTCCGCATCAGGTCGACATAGTGGACGATGGCATCGTCCGGCACACCGTCGTAGACCAGGCGGCCCTGATCGATCACCAATGTCCGATCCGCGGCTGCGGCGAAATCCAGATCATGCGTGGCGTAGAGCACCTGCTGGTCCAGCGACAGCAATGCCTCACAGATCACGTCGCGGTTGCGCAGATCCAGCAGTGTCGTGGGCTCGTCGGCCACCACGATGGCCGGTTCCACGGCCAGTACCGTGGTGAGGGCCACCAGTTGCCGTTCCCCACCGGACAGGGCATAGATGCTCTGCCGGGCGAGGTCGGCCAAGCCCCGATCGGCCAGCAGTTGCATTGCCCGCTCGGTACGGTCGGCGGGCCGGCGCACCAGCTTGCGCAGACTGAGTTCCAGATCGTCCAGGGGAGTGGAAGCCACCAGTTGGCTGAGCGGGTCGGTGAACACCAGACCGACCTGTCGACGCACCGCCTTGGTGTCTGCCGCGACGTCCACACCGTTGACCAGGACCCGCCCCGTGGTCGGTCCGGCCAGGCCGTTGACGAGGCGGAGCAGGGTGGATTTGCCCGACCCATTGGCACCGATGACCGACACCCGCCGGTCGGACAACTCTGCGGACACATCAGTCAGCAGCGTCTTGGCGGCCTGCCGACCCTGGCTGGTCCACGTCGGGACCCGCACACCGACGCTGTCGAAACTGATCACCTCACACGGTGACCGGCTGGGCGCGTGTCGGCTGGACCAGCAGCGACGGGAAAGCCTTGTGCACGGCCACCGCAATCAACGAGGCGATCACGGTCTTGGCGACGTCTCCCGGCCAGTACAGCATGTCGATGCCCAGGGCCGTGGGCAGGTCGATGCCCAGAGCACGAATCAGACCGACGATGCCCAGCGGGTGCACCAGCAGGAAGCTGCCGATCAGGCCGGCCCCGGTGAGCCCGACGGCGGACCACTTCAGACCGCGGCGCATCACCCACGTCGCCAGGAACCCGACCGCGAGCGCGTACAGCGGAAAACTCAACAGATAGCCTGCGGACGGTTTCGCCAGCACGCCGATTCCGGAAGCACCCTGCGCGAACACCGGCAACCCGGCGAAGCCGACCAGCAGGTACAACGACGTGGCCAGGAATGCCCGCCAGGGGCCGATGATCATGGCGGTCAACCCGATGGCCAGCGTCTGCAAGGTGATCGGCACCGGACTCGCGGGCAGCGTGATGCCCGGCACCACCGAGAACGCGGCGATCAACGCGGCAAAGACGGCGACCAGCGAGACGTCGAACATCGGCTGGTCGGAACTGGTAGCGGCCATCGCGAACTCCTTGACTTCAGCCTGCCCCTGCAGGCACCTCAGGACACACTAGCGAAGCGGTGCGCTGACCCGAAGATGCTTGCCCGGATGTCAGACGAAGCCGGCAGCGGATCCCCATTTCCTACCAGCGGGTATCAGAATCGTCGCGCGCGGACCAAGTCTTGTGCTCGGCAAGCCGGTTCTCGCCGACCGTGATGAGCCTGCGGGCAGCCTCATCGGGCGTCAGCCCGGCGGCCGGGTCGACGTCGAGGCCCAGGGCCATCTGCCCGGCCGGGGTAACCCAGAAGGGCCATCTGCCCGGCCGGGGTAGCCCAGAGCGGTGGGGCCAGGTCACCGGGGCAGCTGGGGTTGAGGACGTGGCGGGCCACCGTGCAGCATGGCGCTCACGCTGACAGGGACTGTCGCGGTGCGGAACCCAGGGTTGCCGGCGAGCCGTTGCGCGCCAGGTGGTGGCTGCCGTGGTCGCGTGGCGGGGGTCCTGGTGGCCGGGTGGCGAAGCGGCCGCGGCGGGGTCCGTGGCCGGTGGCGCGCCAGCCGATCGCGGCCAGCCAGACGGCCAGGGCGAGTATCTGCACGAGTTCAAAAAGGGCCATGGGAGAGCCTGTTCGTCGGGCGGCCTGGGCACGAGGTCCAAGCCGTCGGGCCGGTGGTCTCTCCCGCCCTCCGAGGTGGAAGGCCGGTCTCCCGGGCGTGAGGCGCCGTGTTGACGAGAGAACGATTCGGGGATACTCTCCACGTTCAGTTTCACGTATTTCTTTTCGTATGTCAAGCCTCGGTCTCGGCCTCTGCAAGGTGCAGGGCTGGCGAGCTCTTCTGGTACTGATTCGTGAATCGGCGTACGTGCTACGGTGCCTTATGGCTGCAGCCTCGGGATGGACTTTCCTCACGAACCACGGGCACGTGCTGGTGCAGCTCGCCCGCAGCCCCGAGCAGACCATGCGCGACATCGCCCATCAGGTCGGCCTCACCGAACGCGCCGTCCAGCTCATCGTCCGCGACCTCGCCGACGGGGGCTACATCACCATCCAACACGTCGGCCGCAGGAACGCTTACACCCTCACAGGGAGTCTCCCGCTCCGACACCCCGCCGAACAGGACACCACCGTCGGCGACCTGATCGGCCTCCTCGACCGCCTGCCAACGGCCACGAACCGATGACCACCCCAGGATGTTAGGATGCAAAGACACTCCACGAGAAGCAGACATGGGCAGGCCTAGGCCCCACAGCGAGCAGAACAGAGTGAGATGCCGGTGCTAGATATCAGCCTTCTCGTGTGGGGGGCGACGGTCGCTCTGATCGTCGTGCTCCTGGCTGTCGACCTTATCCTCGCCTCGATCCGCCCGCACAAAGTCGGGTTCCGTGAGGCCACCGCATGGTCGGTCTTCTACATCTCCGTCGCGATCTGCTTCGGGGTCTGGTTCACCTACGCCTACGGCGGCGACTTCGGCACCCAGTACTTCGCCGGTTACCTGGTGGAGAAGAGCCTGTCGGTCGACAACCTCTTCGTCTTCGTGATCATCATGACGACCTTCGCCGTGCCGGAGAAGCACCAGCACAAGGTGCTGACCTTCGGGATCGTGCTGGCGCTGGTCATGCGGGCGATCTTCATCTTCGCCGGCGCCGCCCTGCTGTCCGCCTTCTCGGTAGTCTTCCTGTTGTTCGGGCTGCTGCTGATCTTCACCGCGGTGCAGCTGTTCCGGCACCGCGACGAAGACCCCGACATCGAGGACAACCCCGTGGTCAAGGGGGCCCGCCGGCTGCTCCCGATCACCAACGAATACGTCGATGGCAAGCTCGCCACCCGGATTGACGGTCGGCGGATGGTCACGCCGCTGTTCCTGGTACTGATCGCGATCGGCAGCATCGACCTGCTGTTCGCCCTGGACTCCATCCCTGCTGTTTTCGGGATCACGAGCGAGGCGTACATCGTCTTCACCGCGAACGCCTTCGCCCTGCTGGGCCTGCGGGCGTTGTTCTTCCTGGTCAAGGGGCTGCTGGACCGGCTGGTCTACCTCTCGACCGGGTTGTCGATCATCCTCGCCTTCATCGGCGTGAAGCTGATCTTGCACTGGCTGCACGTCGACGTCAGCGCAGCGGTGCCCGAGATCCCGACCTTGGTCAGCCTCGGCGTGATCCTGGTGATCCTCGCCGTGGTCGTCGTGGCCAGCCTGGTCAAGACCCGGCGCGACCCGAGCGAACGCGCGCACGCCGGCTCGCTGCGCGCTTCCCAACCCACCTCGCGGCAGGAACCGACAGAGTAGGAGAGCGGGGCACGGGACCCAATGCGGGCGCTGAAGCGGGCATCGGACCACAGCACCCCTGTGTTTCTCAGGCGTTGTGCAGATCAGCCATGATTCGACTCGACGCTCCCGGTTAGGCACGTCGGGGTCCGCTCCAACGCCACCATCAGATGAGCGTGGTTCGACAAGAACGACCACTGACGCAGCGCCGTCCGGCAAGACTCGCGAACCTGGGATTGGGACTAAGATGGGACCTGAAGGATCTCCCCCCGAGAGATCTGACGAATCGAAGAGGACGTCGACCCCGATGCGACGACGAGTTCCCCTACCTGTGCTGCTGGCCCTCCTGATGACCATGGCTGGGTGGGGCACGGCCCGGGCAGCGCCACCCAGCGACGAGACGTCCTCCAACACGGCACCGACAAGCGCCTCTGCAGTTCCGGCAGCACCGACCTCACCGACCGCCGGCCTCGACGAAACGGCGAGCCCCACCGGTCAGGAGTCCAGTCCTGCG
Organism: Propionibacteriaceae bacterium; assembly: GCA_024636075.1. Classification (GTDB taxonomy): domain Bacteria; phylum Actinomycetota; class Actinomycetes; order Propionibacteriales; family Propionibacteriaceae; genus JAGXHS01. The sequence goes on along the minus strand of JAGXHS010000102.1, from coordinate 2,577 downwards.
TCCAGCCCCACGACACTGCCCGCCACCCCGGGGGGGTCGACAACACCGTCGACAGCTGTTGCGCCGCAGACCCCAGCCGTGTCAATCGAGGCGGCATCGTCGGTTGGCACAGATGTGCTGGGTGCCGATGTGCTGGGCGCCGATGCACCCGCTCCGGCCGGGGCACCAGCGGCTCGCGCGGTCGCCGTGCCAGGCATCATTGTCACCATCCAACCGGACCCCCTCGGAGCCACCGACCCAATGGTGATCCGGGGCCAGATCCGGCCAGCAACTTCCGTCCGGGTGCATTTCGACGCGATGGTCCGTGGCACTGCGTTGTCGGGCTTCGCCGCCACCACAAGCTCTGCCGATGGCAGTTTCGCAGCATCGGTGAATGTGGGGGCTCCCTACTCGGGCAGTTACCAGGTACGCGCGTGGTATGACTCCGGCCAAGGCAGGGTCACTTCGTCGTGGACCACCGCCAACCGCACCGGCGACCCAGCCGGTTGGCAACTGTCCGTCACCCAACCACGGAGCGGCAGTGCCATCACCAGCTTCACCGGGGCCGGTCGACTCGCCTTCAGAGGTACGGCACCGGACACCAGTCCCACCCTCGTGCCGAGAGTCCTGACCTACATCTGGCGCCATGACACCGACACCAACAACTGGGCGAAGGTCGCCCACACGGGGCAGAATCCGTTCGATTTCAGCCTCGACCCACCAAAACATTCAGGCAACTACGTCTACTACGCCGACGCTGGAGCGCGGCTCGTTGATCAAACCTCACCCGGAGTCAGACTGCCCTACGTCGCGCTCAAAGTCTCCATCACCGGTGCCGCCCTGGACGTCTACGAGACCGGCCAACTGACGGTGAGCTACAACCATCCGAATCTGGTTCAGCGGAGCATTCGGACCGTGCAGGTGTACCACGGCGGGGCCTGGCGGTTCCTGTACCGGATCGGCACCACCGACCCCAGCATCACGGTGCCGTTCACCTTCGCCATGGGCCACACCGGCAGCTACCGGGTCAGAGCTTTCGAGACAGCTCTCGACGGCAGCATCATCTACTCACCGACAGCCGTCGTCACCCGAGGCACACAACTGAATGCCGTAATCCGCGCCACCACGGCAGCCGAGGTGCTCTACACCTACCGGTCCGGGTGCCCTGTCGGCCCGTCGAGCCTGCGCACCGTCGAGATGAACTTCCTCGGATACGACAAAAAGGTCCACCGTGGTTCGTTGATCGTCCGAAAAGACCTGGCACCCAAGGTCGCGGCTGCCTTCGACCGTGGCTTGCGGGGCAACTTCGCGATTCGTCAGATGTCGAATCCGGACGCCTGGCGGGCCAACGACGTGACAATGATGGCATCGAACAACACCTCGGCCTTCAATTGTCGCCGGGTGACCGGGAACCCGTATCGGCTGTCACCGCATTCCTACGGCACGTCCATCGATGTCAACACGTTCGAGAACCCCTACCGCGCCCCTTCGGGACGCTGGTACCCGTCGGCGAGGTACGGCACCTGGCGCCCGACAACCGTGCCGGGCCTGTTGCGCTCCAATTCGCCACTCACTCTCGGCCTGCGGGGCCAGGGCTATGACTGGTACTCCGGTTGGGACTGGCAACATTTCCAGTACTGAGACGATCCGGGAGTGATCATGGTCCACGCGATGCGAACCGGCCCACTGTGGCTCACCGGCACCGGATGCGCGGTGCTGCTGGGCGCGCTGGTGAGCTGTTCGGCAGCGTCCCCCACCCCGGCACCGTCCGCGACACCGGCGAGCACCTCTGCGGCGCCGAGCACTCCGATCGAGACCCCCTTCACCCCCGGCCCTTCCGACGTGAACCTGCCGGCTCCACCCATTCCCTCGACGCCTGCGGCAAGCGCTGCTGGGGGCCTGACGGAGAAGACGCTGCCGGCACCGCCGGGGTGGAAGCCGGTGGTGGCCGCTGGTGGGCCGGATGAGGGGTACATCGGCAATGGCACCGCCGCACGAGCACGTGATCCCCGCTATGCCGCCTATGAGATCCTGGCCATCGGATGCGCCCCCGTGACACGCGCCGATTGGACCGATCCCACCGAGGCCCTGGAGGTGGAACTCGGCAAGGGCAGCCAACAGGGCTACGGAGAGGCGCTCCAGTTCGCAACCGCCGCGAATGCCACCACCTGGTTCACGGTGTGGAAGCAGCAGCTGACGGCATGTACCGATGTGCCGAACGTCACCGTCCTCAGCCAGGAGCCGAACCGGTGGATCGGACGACGGGACTACGGCAGCGGCGAAGATTACGCCGAGCTGGCGCTGGTCGAGGGAAGACTGATCCGCCTGTACATTCTCGCTGACCCACAGCAGCAGCTCAACAGCGCAGCCGTGCAGCAGTTCGCCGACCAGTTGGCTGGCGAATGAAGCCCTGAGAGATCAGGGCAACGGGAGATCAGGGCAACAGGTCGAGGGATTCCAGCACGTCGTGAGCATCACCGACATCGCGGTTCCAGCAGATCTGCAGCACTGCCCACAACGCGTCCAACTGTTCGTCGGCACCAGTCGGCACGCCGTCAACCAGATGCACATGTCCGTTCCGGACGGCCGCTGCCTGCT
>JAGXHS010000101.1 GCA_024636075.1 Propionibacteriaceae bacterium | reverse complement strand
GGAGCAGCCGTCGCGGTTCCTCACCGATCTGGACCTGCCGATCGAATCGGGCCGACGCCCGGCCGGTGGTGCTTCGACCTTGACTGGCGTGGTGGCCGAGCTGCGCCGGGTGGCAGGGGACGTGACCGCAGATCAGGAGCTGCGTCAGCAGGCAGCCTCGCGGCTGGCCCGGCTGGCGAGCGCCCGCGACGGTCAGGGCCACCCGATGGTGCCAGCCGCTGATCCAACCACGTGGTGGGCCGGTGAGGACTACACCCACGCAGGAACGACGATGTTCCCCGACGCCAATCCGATCACGCTGAGCGGATCGTCGGTGGAATCGCTGGTGAACTGCCCACGGCAATGGTTCTGCTCACGGCGACTGCGAGCCGATTCCCTTCGATCCCCGGCAGCAGCACTGGGATCAATGATCCACGCTCTGATCTGTCATGCCAGCGCCCAGGGTACTGATCTGGATGACTTGCGCAGCGCCCTCGATGAAGTGTGGGAACGGGTGCCCTTCGAAGCACGCTGGCTGTCGAGTTCGGAGCGGTTGGAGGCCGAGGCATCCCTGGAGCGATTCTGGCAGTGGCAGCGGTCGAGGGCACACCAGCTGGTCGCGGCGGAGGTCGACTTCACAGTGCCGATCCGGTTGCGGCAGCGGGAGGTCGTGCTGCGTGGCACTGTCGATCGACTGGAACTGGACAGTGCCGGGCGACTGCTGATCGTTGACTTCAAGACCACACGGCGAGTGGTCACCCAGCGTGAGGTGGACTCGTCGATCCAGATGGGCATTTACCAGTTGGCGGCCCAGCAGGGGGCGTTCGACCACCTGCTCGACCGGCCCAGTGCGGGACCTCGCGAACTGGCTGGTGCCGAACTGGTGTACCTGCGGCGCAATGTGGGCGCAAAACCTTGGCCGAAGGTGCTGCGACAGCCGCCGCTCGACGACCAGGCGTGGGTGCACGAACAGCTGGAGGTGGCAGTCGAGTTGATGCGTGCCGAACACTTTCCCGCTGTCGCCGGACCGGGGTGCACCTGGTGCAGCTTCGCCGTGGGCTGCCCGGCGCTGGGCAAGGAACAGGCAGGGGTGTCGTGATGCGAGGATTGCCGACCACTGCGCATTCACCCTTGGGTGGCGCAGACGAATTGTGCGAGGCACTGCAGATCGAATTCTCCGATGAACAGCTGGCAGCAATCTGTTCCCCACTCGAACCGGGAGTGATCATCGCCGGTGCCGGTTCCGGCAAGACCACCGTGATGGCCGCCCGGGTTGTGTGGTTGGTGGGCACCGGGCAGGTGAAGCCACACCAGGTGCTGGGGCTCACCTTCACCCGCAAGGCGGCCGCTGAACTGGCCGAACGGGTGGGCAGCTCGCTGGATCGCGCCGGGGTCGTCGTCGGGGAAGGTGCGGACGACGCCGGCGAAGAGTTGATCATGACCTACGACTCCTTCGCGGCCAGGCTTGTTGCCGAGCACGGTCTGCGGATCGCGGCGGACACCGATCCGGTGATGATCACCGGGGCTGCCCGGTACCGATTGGCGTCAAGGGTGGTGGCAGCGGCCGAGGGACCATTGCAGCACTTGTCGCGGCTGCGTCCCGATTCGATCACGGAGCGGGTGTTGAAACTGGACGCTGACCTGACATCGCACCTGGTGACCCGGGTGGAGGTGGAGCAGCAGACAGCCGCGTTCCTGTCCGAGCTCGCCGAGGCGCCGATGTATCGCGGCAAGCCCTACAACGCTGTCCGGAAGGCCGAGGTGGCGGCCCGCGAACGACTGGAACTGTTGAATCTGGTGGACGACTACCGGGAGCTGAAGCGCCAACTCTCAGTGGTCGAGTTCGCAGACCAGATGGCTACCGCCGCCGAATTGGTGCGTCGCTCGCACCGGGTGGGCGAGATGTTGCGTGACGAGTTCAAAGTGGTGCTGCTGGACGAGTACCAGGACACGTCGGCGGCCCAGGCGGACGTGCTTGCCGGGTTGTTCTCCGGGCCGACCCCGGCGTTTGGGCTGGGGCACCCGGTGACTGCTGTCGGGGACCCCTTCCAGGCCATCTACGGCTGGCGCGGCGCGGCGGCCAGCAATGTGTTGGGCTTTGCTGAACGCTTCCGCAACCACCGGGGGCAACCGGCGACTCGCCACACGCTGAGCGTCAACCGGCGCAGCGGACAACAAATCCTGGATGTCGCCAACGACATCGCCCGCGGTTTGCGTCATGACCCGGCGGTGGTCGGCAGCTCGATGCCCACGGTACGGCTCACGGCGCCGGAGGCGACACCACCCGCCGACGTGATCTGTGCGCAGTTCGACACCTGGCACGAGGAGGTCAGCTGGTTGGCGGACAGCGTCCTCGACTCTCAGCGCTCCGGGCGGGTCCCGAACTGGGCGGCTGTGGCTGTCCTGGTGCGCCGCAACGCAGACGTCCCGGCGATCTACGCAGAACTCGTCGACCGTGACATTCCGGTGGAGATCGTGGGTCTGGGTGGGTTGCTCAGGTTGCCCGAGGTGGCCCACGTCGTGTCGATGCTGCGCGCGTTGGACGACGTGATGGCGAATGGCGACGTCGTCGGGCTGCTCTCCGGCGGCAGGTGGCGAATCGGGCCCAGCGATTTGGCGGTGTTGGCGCGGCGCGCCACGCAGCTGGCCACCACGACCGACGCAGCTTTCGACGCCGCTGCCGACGGCCCTGTCACCGTGGGATTGATCGACGAACTCAACCAATCACTGGCCATGCTGGACCGCGTCGACGGTCTTTCGCTGCTGGATGCCATCGATGACCCGGCCGATGCCGGCTTGTCGGAGGCGGGGCGAGCTCGTCTCGCACGCTTCGCCGCCGAGTTGCGGATGCTGCGGCGACACGTCGATGAGCCGGTGCTCGACCTGACGCGCCGTGTGATCAGTGTCACCGGTCTGGACGTGGAGCTGCAATCCAGCAACGAACTGCTCCGAGCAGGAGGCTCGGAACAGCTGGAACGATTCTGTGATGCCGTCGCTGAATACACCGGAGTTGATCAGGACGGATCGTTGGCAGGCCTGTTGGCCTACCTGGACGCTGAACTTGAGCATGGGGTGGGATTGGAGCGGGCTGTTCCCAGCGATCGGAACTCGGTGAAGTTGCTGACCATTCACAAGGCCAAAGGCCTTGAGTGGGACCACGTGTATCTGCCAAGCCTCGTCGAGGGAGTCTTCCCATCGGATCGGGTGAGTGACAACTGGGTGACGAGCGCCAGCGTGATCCCGGCTGAACTTCGCGGCGACTGGGACGCCATTCCTCAGTTGGCGGAGGCCACCCGCCAGGCAATCGACGAGTACGCAGCGGAGTTGAAGCAGGGCCAACGACGTAGTGAGGATCGTCTCGCCTACGTGGCGGTGACACGGGCTCGCCGACGGCTGCTGGTCAGCGGTCACACCTGGCGCGCAGGACTGCTGAAACCGCGGGCAGAAGCAAGCTACCTCCAGGTCGCCCGCGGGGAAGCGTCTCGGCAAGGAACCCTCCTTGACGAGCGCACCGAACAGGCGACCACGAATCCGCTGCCACCGGTGGTCCATCCAGTCGACTGGCCGAGGACACCTGATCCCGACGAAATGGCCCGTCGAGGTGAGCTGGTTGAGTGGGTGTCGGAGGCAGCTGATGCCCAGTCGGCACCCGGCAGCGGATCGGCGCCAGTCCATCGTCCCGGGGAGCCAGCTGTGCCGTTGGACCATCTCGAACTGCTCAGTGGTTGGGATCGCGACATTGATCGGCTACTGGCCGAAGCCCGGCAGCGCAGAGAACCCCGGCGTGAGATCGCGTTGCCACCTCGCCTCAGTGCATCAGGCGTGATGTGGGCGCTGGGGGACCCGCAGAGCTACGCGGCTGAGCTTGTGCGGCCCATGCCGCGGCCCGTAGGTCGGGCAGCGTTGACGGGCAGTCGATTTCATGACTGGGTCGCTCGCCGTCACCAGGCGGGATGGTGGGACGAGCCACTGGATGGGGTGGAACTGCCTGAACCCGGTGGTGTGTCCACCGATGAGGAGTTGACCGAAATGATCGAGGGCTTCCTCGCCACCGACTACGCCGATCGGCAACCGGTGGAGGTGGAGGTGAGTTTCGAGGTGATCCTCGCGGGGCGCCTGGTGCGTGGCCGGATCGATGCGGTCTACGCCGACGTGGCTGCTCACAACTATCAGATCGTGGATTGGAAGACCTCGTCGCGTCCGGCAGATCCGCTGCAGCTCGCGCTCTACCGGGAGGCATGGTGCCAAGCGACCGGCGCGGTCCCCGAGGATGTGGACGCCGTCTTCGTACACTTTCCATCGGGTCGGATCCAGCGGCCGCAGCGACTCGCTGGCCGCGAGGAACTCGAAGCCATGCTGAGGTAGCGTGGCGAAGTGACTGAATCCATGAGCGAGCGCTGGTCGATGCGCTCCCGGCTGGCGCGGCACAGTGAACTGCGACCGTCCCCGGAGGTGTTGGGCGAGTGGTTCGCTGCGACCGGTACCCGCCTGCTGACCATTGACCCGGACAGCTCGAGGTTTGCGGTCAACAGCACCGACGGACGCGCCTACGATCCGGGCAATGACATCTTCCTCGGCCGCGAGGTGGGCGACGGAACGGCGTGGTTCGCTCAATCCGGCGAACTCGCCAACGGCCAGAGTGCGCGGGACGCCGGGCTCTCGCCGGTACTGCGCGAGGTGGTCACGGTTGGTCTGGCGATTGTGCAGTGGCATGCCACGTCAGGATTCTGCGAACGTTGCGGAGCGTCGTCGACTCCCAGCAACGGGTGGTTCGAGCGCATCTGCAGTCGATGTGGTCGACAGATCTACCCGCGCACCGATCCGGCAATGATCTGCGCGGTGCTGGACGAGCGCGACCGGTTGTTGCTCGGTCACCAAGTCAGCTGGCCAACGGGTCGCTGCTCCTTGCTGGCCGGTTTCGTGGAGGCAGGCGAAAGCGCCGAACAGGCGGTGATCCGGGAAGTCGGCGAGGAGTCGGGTGTCCAGCTGTCAGCTGTTCGCTACCTGGCGAGCCAGCCGTGGCCGTTTCCACGATCACTGATGATGGGTTTCGTCGCCAGGGGGAGCGGGGAACCCGTGGTGGACGGCATCGAACTGGGATGGGCCCAGTGGGTCAGTCGGGAGGAGCTCGCAGAGGGACTCGCGTCGGGTGAGTGGGCGGTGCCGTCGTCGGTCTCGATTGCCGGGCGCATCATCGCCCGCTGGCGCGCCGGCGAACTGCCTTCTCCGGACTGATTTGTGGACTGCCCGTCACCAGCCGCGGGCGACGCCTGAGGTTCGGTCGGCGGGGGTGTTGACAGCCTTCACGAAGGCCTCCGGATCACCGATCAGGTGCACTCCCGAACGTGCCCTGGTGATGGCGGTGTAGAGCAGTTCGCGGCTCAGCAGGGGCGAGTCGATCGGCGGCAGGACCAGGGTCACATCATCGAACTGGCTTCCCTGTGACTTGTGCACCGTCATCGCGTAGAGATGCTGCACCTGATCCAGCAGGTACGGCGACAGCAATCGCGGATCCTCCGGATCGCCCATCGCGACCCGGATCAGGTCGCCATGGCGCACCACCACCCCGGTGTCGCCGTTGAACAAGCCGAGTTCTGCCATGTTGCGGGTCAACAGCAGTGGACGACCCACGGGATACGGGCTCCGGTCAGTGGGCGGCACGATGCTGTCGATATGCTCCTGCACCAGCCGTCCCCAATGGGTCACACCCCATGGTCCGCCGCGGTGGGCGCACAGCACCCGATGGCGGTCGAGATGCTGCAATGCGGCAGTCCCGTCGCCGGCTTCTGCTGCTCGTTGCACCGCCAGCGCCGAATCCGCGACCCGCTCGGCGAGTCCGGCGACCCCGGAGAGACTGGTGTGCTGGCGGGTGTCGTGGGTGAACTGCACATCCGGATGGCCTGCCGTCAGAATCTGCAGTGCCTCGCTGGCATCGCCGCGTCGAACAGCCTGTGCCAACTGGTCGATCGCCCCCTCGAACCGCCAGTTGTGGGTGAGTTCCACGAGTTCGGCGCGCCGGGAACCGTGCTCTTCAATCGCGGTGACCAGATCGGCCAGCACAGAACCGGCGTCCACCGACGTGAGCTGGTGCGGATCACCAATCAGGATCAGGGTGCTGCGCGGTTCGGTTGCGGCGAGCAGCCGAGCCATCATCGGCAACGCCAGCATGGACACCTCGTCGACGACCACCACGTCGTGCGGCAGCGGGTCGTCCTTGCCGCGCGAGAAACCGCGACCGGGGCCTTTGGATCCCAGGAGTCGATGCACGGTGACGCCGCTCGGAAGGTGCGGTAGGGCCACCCCATCGGGCAGTTCACGGCTCACCTGTTGCACAGACTGTTGCAGGCGATTCGCTGCCTTGCCGCTCGGTGCTGCCAGTGCGATCCGAAGAGGATCGGGTGAGAGGGATTGCAGACAGGCGAGCACCTTGGCGACCGTGGTGGTCTTGCCGGTACCCGGGCCGCCGGAGATGATCACCGTGTTGTGCAGCGCCACCGCCCGCGCTGCATCACGTTGTCGAGCGGCCCTGGGATCTGCGAAGAGCTGATCCAGCAGGCCGTCCAATTGGCTGATGTCAACCACCTGGGGCGTTCGCATCCTGCGTGATTCCAGCTCTTCGCGAACGATGGTCTCGTCGATCCAGTACCGCTCCAGGTACAGCAGCGGCCACACCAGTCGAAGTGGTTGGGAGTTGAGTGGAGCGTCCTTGCCGGCCAGCAGCGGCGACGCGTGCAAGCGCGTCCGCCACTCATCTGCCTCGGGCCACGGCAGTTCGTCGGGGTCGATCTCGGCGGACGAAGACTCGTCGCGGATGGCCCGGCCCCCGCGCACTTCGGTGGTCACCGCGGCACGCACTGAGGTGATGTCGAGGCAGACCGACCCGTTGCGGACGGCGCGGATGCACAGTGCCACCGCCAGCAGGGTGGGCTCGGCGGTGTCGCCACCCAGACGCCCGATCGTGCTGGCGCCGTGCACGTCGGCCAGGTCGAGAACCCCCGCCTGGTGGAACTCGCCCAACAGGCCGCGGGCCGAAATCGCGAGCTCCGTCATCGAGGACCGCCTGTTGTGTGATTCTGCCGCTCGGTCGTCCCGCTGAGCACGTCAGAGATACGCTGCACCACCTCAGCCGTCGGTCGCCAGCCGAAGACACCGCAGCTGCCGCCCGCGGTGTGTGGCGTGTCCGGTCCGTTCATGCCACGCACGAAGAGGTAGCCGATTCCCGCCAGGTGCTGTGCCGGATCGTAGCCGGGTAGCCGCAGCATCAACTGGCGGTGCAGCGCCACGGAGTAGAGCAACGCCTGCAGGGGATAGTGCGAAGTGATCATCGCGTCCTCCATGGCTGCCCGCGAGTAGTGCTCCACACTCAACAGCTCACCGTCCGGCACCGGGATCCGGTTCGTCTTGTAGTCGATCACGCCGTAGCGCGTGACGCCACCCTGCTGGAAGCGGATCACGGCATCGACGGATCCGGTGAGGAATCCGTGCAGGGTCTTGCCGTGCACCGGACTGTCGATCAGGTGCTGGGCGTAGCGAGCGCCGAAAGTGTCGCTCGAGCCAGCAGCGCCCGTGGATTGCTCGGCGAGGACCATCGCGATGTCGGCCAGGGTGCCCGGCGAGTGCGTCGAACTCGTCAAGTTGGCCAACGGCAACTCGAAGTCGAGTTCAGCCAGACGATCCCGGTCGTCGATGTCGGCCAGGGTCAGCCCTGGCGCCAAGGGGGCCAGATCAGTGTGCATCACCCGGTGCAGTCCATTGATCAGATCATCCGGAGCAACCTGATCGATGGGCATCCTGGCCAGCGCCCGATGAACCTGCGAAGTGATGCTGGCGCCCAGATCGCCACCGGTGCTGAGATTCTCCAGCACCGAATGCACCAATGATCCGAAACTGACGCCACCCGGCAGCCCGGACAGTGGCGAGAGACTCACCGCAGAAGCTGTTGTGTCGTCCTCCAGTGGGGAGTCGTCATCGGCAGGGTCCTCAACCGGTTCGTCGACATCGTGCTGCATACCGGTGACGCCCGGCTCGGTCCATCCGTGGGCTTCGGAGGTGAGCGACGAGTAGGAGGTGCGTCGCCAACCGGAATCGATGCGGCGCTCGAAGTCTCGCGATCGCAGGGCGGGTGGAGGACCGGTCCCATCTGCGCTGCTGGGGCCCGGCACGGAATGGGCCCTCTCGGCGGCGGTGTCCTGTGTCATGGTGGTGACACTGACCAGCGAAGGGTCGATCCAACGCACCTCGCGCGGCGATCTGGTGACCTCCACCTCGCTGGGTAGCACCGAGCCGTCGCCGAGTTCACCGAACAGCAGGCGTTGCAGCGGCGAGCACGGGGTGTTCCTGGAGGGTGACCACCACAACATCAACAACGACTGTGCTCTCGTCATCGCCACGTACAGCAGCCGCAGTTCCTCATCGATGGCTTCGTCACGGTTCTGTCGAGTGGCCGGGTCCTTTCGGCCCTGGTAGACGTGCAGCACCCGCCGATCGTCGGTGTGGATGACCACCGGTGCGTTGTGCTTCGGCCTGTCCGGCACGTACACGTCAGCTGCGTCGGAGAGCAGCACCACGGGGAACTCGAGGCCCTTGGCCCGGTGCACCGTCATCACCTGGACGGCGTCCCTGTCGGTTTCGATCCGCCTCGAGGCCAGATCGGCATCATCGTCCGCGGCGCCGGCGATGTGTTCATCCAGCCAGGTCATCAGGCTGGTGGCGTCCCGGCCAGCTGTTTCGGCCCGCACCAGCAACTGGGCCACGTGCTTGATGTCAGTGAGGAGTCGTTCACCGCCAGCCGAGCCGAGCAGTCGGGCATACAGGTCGTTGCGGTGATTGAGTGCCTCGAACATCGCCGCGATTCCCTGGTCCGCCAGAATCCAGCTGGCCGTGCGAACCTGCACCGCCAGTTCATCCAGGGTGCGTCCACTACCACGGGCCGCGGTCGTGTCATGGTGGGCTTCAGCCAGGTCGTCGAAGCACCAACCGATCAGCGGCGTCAGCGCCGCCCGGGCGAGATTGGCTGGGCGGGGGTCGGCGATCGCCAGCAGCATGTCGCGCCAGGCGTTCGCCGCCGGGGACTTGAAGACGCTGCTGGCACCGGTGAAGACGGCGGCCACGCCAGCGGCGTTCAGCTGGTCGCAGATGGCTTGGCCGTTGCTGTTGCTGCGGGTCAACACTGCGACGTCGCTGGGCGTCAACAGACGCTCACCCGCGGGTGCGGCGATCGTCGTCCGAGCATCCAACAGCAACTGAACCTGAGCAACCAGATCAGCACGAACAGCCTGGCGCGCCGCAGACACCTCGATGGGTTTGGTCGAGGCGTCATGGCAGCGCACCGCCACCGCCGGACTGATGGCGGGTTTCAGCCGGCTGCCGGTCCGTGACACCCCGACAGGTTCCGCGAGAATCCGTCCGGAACCCATGGCGACGCCGCGCATCAGGTG
>JAGXHS010000100.1 GCA_024636075.1 Propionibacteriaceae bacterium | reverse complement strand
TCGCTGGCAGCATCCCAGGCCACGGTGAAGGTCTCCAGGGTGTTGCTCGCCAGTCGGAGGTCGTACACCGAGGTAGGTGCCTGACGACGGATCTGCTCCTCGGTCATCGGCGTGGCTTCCGGCTCGCTGGTCTTCTCCGGAGCCGTGACCGGTGTCGGCTCAGTGGGTCCGGGGGTGGCGGTCGGCCGCTCGTCGTCGATGTTGAGGACCCCTGGTGTGGTCACCGAGGTGGGGATCCAGTAGATGATTGCTGCCCCCAGCGCACACAGAGCCACAATCGCAGCACGGCGAATCGACGGAGAGCGCATGTTTGGAACGATACTCCGCAGAGGAGCGGAAAGCCGGTTGCCGCCGGCCCGCCCAGATGTTCTTCACGACCGGTCGGGACGGTGCTGGCGCGCCGCGAGCAGGCGTGACAGGGCGATCACTTGGGGTCCGGCGCCCCGCACGATCATCTTCAGTCGACCAGAAGCGACTGCGATCACGCGGGCGGTCACTGTGCTGGGTGTGCCCTGCTCGCTGACGTGGTCGATGTCGAGCCAGCCGCCCGATCCAGCGTTGCGCTCAAGCAGCGCGATGATCTCGTTCGCGCCCGTCACCTGGCGCGCTGGGTCGTCACGGGCCAGCAGCGCCGTCGCGATCTGGCGCAGATCCGACCTGGTGACTCCGGGTGATGGTCCACCGGGGGTGCGGGCGCGCCGCGGAGCGGGTGTGGTGGCCAGGCCGCCGCTGGCCGTCTGCACCGTGGGGGCATGGCCAGCAGCCCGCAGGAAATCCAGCAGTTCTTGCGGATCGGCAGCTGCGACCAGCACCCCCGGGGCCACCCGACGCAACCCCAATTCCGCCTGTCCCGCCAGGGAGAGCAGGTGCTCAGCGGTGGCCGGGTCGTCCAGTACCGCCACTGATGCGACGGCTTGAATCCTGATCGCCCCGTGACGCCTCGCCACGTCGTCGATGAGATAGCTCAGGGGTTGCGGGACGTCGGTGACGCTGTGCTGGGACAACCATCCGTGCAGCTCCTCCGGCATCCAGCCGGCGTCAAGCGCCCTGCGGATGCTGGCAGCGGTGAAACGGCGCACAGCTCCACCGCCTGTCGAAATGAGCTCCGCCATCAGGCCGAGAACCTCGGCGACCTCCCGGGTGACCGGCCCCGGAGCGATGACCGTCAGGTCGCCCTGGATGAAGACGTCGCTCACGGGCAGCGGGAAACCGGGATCGGTGGTGGCCACTGCCAGTTGAGTTCGTTGCCCCAGCGCGATGCACCCCAGCCAGGACCACTCCTCGATCACGCTGCTGGCCCACCGGGTCAGTTCCGCCGCGCTGATGTCCTCGCCAGTCGGCGCGACCGGCGATTCGGTGAGCGCGGCGGTCCACGCTGGACGCAACCACTGAAGCCTCGTCGCCAGGTACTCGGCCGTCACCGCGCTGTCGTCGGGGGCACATTGCAGTTCGCTGAGTGCCATCCGCCGAAGGGTCTCCGGCGCGACCAGTGCCCAACTGTCACGCAGCCGCACCCATTTGGTGAAGTCCGGATCGCGCAGCCACGCGTCGTAGTCGGTCGTCGCCATCCAACTGGTGCCGGGCTGGCGGCGCAGCAGCCGCGACTCCTCCAGCAGTGACACCAGGAACTTTGCCTGGCCCAGCGAACCCACGAGCGCGCCAAGCCGGGCCAGATCACGCTGCCGCCAACCACCGGTCGCTGTCGGTTGTGGATTGCGTTCACTGACGTCGTTGATGATCAATTCACTGTGCCGGAGGAGTTCGCCGGCGCTGCCCAGCCCAGCGCTCAGGGTGCTCGAGCGTTGCCCGCGCGCCCAGGGCGGTGGTGACTGCGCGACCTGATCGGCGAAGAGTCTGCCGCCTCGCATCCGCAAGGACACCTCACGGGGCAGCACCACGGTGTGCGCGGACGCAGGCCGCAGCAGGCCGAGCGACAGCGCCACGTCGACCGGAGTGTCGCCATCGCCACGGCGTTGCGCGTTCTGCGCCTGCCCCGCCGGATCGTGCCAGACCAGCCGCTGCAGCATCCTCAGCACGGATTCGTCCGCTGCTGCGAGTCGTCGGTCGATGTCGTCGTCGCTCAGCGCGACCGCGGACACCCCAGCCAGGCCAGCCGGGTATGGTCCGAGCACTGTGTGGACACCTTGCGAGCAGTGCCAGTGCCCCTCTGACCCCCAGACCAGTGCCACGTCGGTGAGCTCCGCAATGGCTTGTTGAACGGCGGACTGGGGTTGGTCGAGCAGGGCGGCGAGACGACGAAGGCTGGTGCTCGAACCCATCGTGGCCACCGATCGGCAAACGCGCATCTGCCAGACGTTGAGCTGATCGATGGCGCGTCGTGCACTGGACGCCGCGGAGGCGCGTTCCGCCAACTCGGAGATGTCGTGGGGTGGCGGAACCGCGAGGTCTTCGCGTCGCGCCATCAGGTCCGCGAGTTGCTCCGCTGACCAGCCGCGGAGTTGTTCAGCCAGTGACCTCGGCTGCTTCATCGGGGACGTTGCTTGTCCAATTGCGGCGCTCGATTCACCGAGATCAGCAGAATCAGCAACCAGCAGATCAGCAAACTGTTGCTGCCCAGCGCCTCCCAGCGACTGTACGGGCCGGCGAACGCCGCCATCACGAGCGGAAAGATCGGCGCCAGGGCGAACGCCTTCCAGTTGGTGCTCAGCCGAGGTTGAACCAGGTACTCCAGACCCGCCGCGAGCATGATCGCGACGAAGGAGATCGGCGCCACCAAACCACCCAGCAGCAGAATCCCGAGCTGGGTGAAGACCAGTTTGCGGGCCTTGGCCCGGACTTCGGGTGTGAGCTGGTCGCCGCGCGGCGTGCCAGCTGTCGGGCCCGGCTGGTTCGGCCACTGTGGCCCGACAGGCCGGTCACCGGGCGACGCCGAGCCGACAGGCTGGGCGGGTGCGTGCACCAGGCCGGGTGCTGGCCAGTCAGCGGTCGGTGCTCCGAAATCACCGGGAAGTCCTGCCGATGGCGGGTTGCTGGCAGCGAGACCCATCGCGGCAGCGACTGGGGCGGGGGGAGTTCCCAACGGCATCGTCGGATGCCACTGGGCACTGTGCGCGGCGCCCCACGCCGAGTCACCAACGAACGCTCCCGATGCACTGTCGAATGGTTGACGGGGATCGCGGGGTGATTCGGCGGCTGGCACCAACGCCTCCAGTGCCGGTCCGGTGGTTGCTGCGTCGAATACGTCTGGAGGTGTGCTCGGATGCCCAGCGGCAAGATCAACAGGATCTTCCGGGATGACCAGCGGCTCGACGCGCGGGGCGGCAAAGCCGTGCGGCCGATCGACTGGCGCGTACTCAGCGCCATCCTGCCAGGAAGCCATGCAGGTGAGTCTAGTCCTCGCGCGATCTCGGCGGCCGGTCGCAAATCCCGGCACCGTCATCCCGGCGGGCAGATCCAGTTCTCCCAGGATCAACACCGAGCCAACTGTCGAACGGCCCGTCCGATGGCGTGTGGTTGACGTTCATCCAGACAGCCTCACTGTGGCGATCTGGAAGGGTCGCAGTTCAGCGCCCCACCCGTCCGGTTCGTCGTGAAGAGCCACTGCCCGGTCCGTGTCCCGGTACAACAGATCCACTCCCCGGGCCGTTCTCGCACCCGGGCATCGCAGCACCATCCTGGAACGTTGACCGGTGGCTTCGTACAACCGAACCACCAGATCACCGTCGAGCATCGACACTGATTCCACGACGGCGCCATCGACGCTCACCACCGGCTCGACTGGTCGCCCCCGCGCCGCACGCAGTGGCAGGTTCAGCCGGTGCCCCTCCGCGATGGCCTGGGTGATGGAGGAGGCTGGTCGGATTGTGAAAGCGAAGCTGTGCTGGCCCTGATCCGTGTCAGGGTCTGGGAAGCGCGGCGCGCGCAGCAGGGATGCCCGCAATTGTGAGTAGGTTCCACCGCCGTCACGTCGGTGCCGGGTGACATCCCAGCCGTAGGTGGATTCATTGGCGACCGCGACCCCCCAGTCATCCTCGGCCAGTCGCACCCATCGGTGCGCGGGTACCTCGAACCGGTAGGCATCCCACGAGGTGTTCTCGTGGGTGGGGCGGTTGACGTGTCCGAACTGGGTTTCGAACGCGGCGTGGTCGGTGTGAACGTCGATCGGCAGACTGAACTTCAACAGTTTCTCGCGCTCGGCCCAGTCGACTTCGATCCGCACCTCGATCGCGGGGCTGGCCGGAGCCAGCGTCCAGGTGGTGGCGGCGCGCGAACTGCCGAAGCAGGTGGTTCGCCGCAGGTGCTGACCTCTCTCGTCCGCCCAGCTGTTGGTCGAGCCGCCCGTGACGATGTGTCGCGACCCGCGGTAGAAGCGGTCGATGTCCCACCCATCCCACTGGTTCGGGAAGTCCTGATGCAGGTGCAACTCGCCCATGGCGGTGCCGGGCGGCACCACTTCACGTCCGTCGGAGCCGATCAGGGAGGTGAGCAGCCCGTCGGTGAACACGGCGCTCAGGTGCTCGTTGGTCAGCTGCAGCCGTTCGCCGTCGAGCTTCGGTTCGGCGCTGCTCGGGGGTTCAACCGCTGACACGGCGCCCAGCGCCGGCACGGTGACGCCGTGCTGCTCCACCGGGAAGGCGCCGGCATTGAGCAGCACCGATGTCGCCGCACCGCCCCGGCTGAGAGCCTGGATGGCCTGCTCGATGACCTCTTCGGCCGTCGCGCGCACGTCGTCGTGCAGTTCTCGCACGTCGCGGTACACCCAGGCGATGCAGGTTCCGGGCAGGATGTCGTGGAACTGGCACAACAGCATCGTGCGCCAGGCTTGCTGGAGTGCGGCGGTGGGGTAGGGGCGCCCCGTGATCCACGAGGCTGTCGCCGCCCACAGCTCGGCTTCCCGTAGCAAGGCCTCCGAACGACGGTTGCCTTCCTTGGCGCTGCGCTGGGTGGTGAAGGTGCCCCGATGCAGCTGTAGGTACAACTCGCCCACCCAGACCGGCGGATCAGGCAGCTCACGCTCGGCGTCGGTGAAGAAGGTGTGTGGCGATTCGTGGCTGACACCAGGCATCGTCGCGAGTTTGTCGAAGCGCTCGAGACGCTGCAGCATCTCCCGCGTCGGCCCGCCGCCGCCGTCGCCGTAGCCGTACAGCAGCAGTGACCTCGACGCCCGACCCTTCTCCTTGAAGTTGGTCTCTGCGCGGCGCAGGTCGTCGGCGCTGGCGTCCGAGTTGTAGGTGTCCGCAGGCGGAAAGTGGGTGAAGAGTCGGGTGCCGTCGAGGCCCTCCCACCACAAGGTGTGATGGGGGAATGTGTCTGCCTGGTTCCAGCTGATCTTCTGGGTCAGGAAGCGGTCGATTCCCGCCAGCTGGGCGATCTGAGGGAGCCCGGCCGAGTAGCCGAAGGAGTCGGGCAGCCAGATCTCCTGGCAGTCGACGCCGAGGCGGTCGCGGAAGTACCTCGCACCCTCGACGATCTGGCGGGCCATCGCCTCCCCGCCGGGCATCACGGCATCAGCTTCCACCCACATGCTGCCGACCGGAACGATCCGACCACCCCGCACGTGTCCGCACACCCGCTCGAACAGCGCGGGATCGTCCTCCTCCAGCCAAGCCACGTGCTGGGCAGCGGGCAGCGCAAAGAACATGTCGTGGCCGTCGTCGAGCAGCCGACAGACATTCGCCAAGGTCCTGGTGACCTTGCGTCGGGTCTCCCGCAACGGCCAGAGCCAGGCGGAATCGATGTGTGCGTGACCGACAGCGGTCATCCGATGGGGGTGCGCCGGACGATCTGAATCCTTGGCGCACCCGAACAGGGGAGCGAGACGTTCCCGGGCGGGACCCGCGGAGCGCACCACGTCGTCCAGGTCGAGCAGGTCGATGGCGTCGGACAACGCGATGAGAATTTGCCAGGCGACGCTGTCGGCCTCGTCGCTGACTCGCACGACTCCGATCAACGCGTCCATGTCCGCGGCCAGTGCCCGCACCTCGTCGTGCACCTGAACCAGCACTGCTTCCCGCAGCGTGTACAGCTCGGCCGGTCCGCTGCTGGACTTGTCGCCCAAATTCGTCGGTTGGAACGGCGGCACCTCCAGCAGAATCGGGTTGGCGGCCGCTTCGATCATCACCTGGCACCGTGATGCATTCGAATCCACCGGTATCCAGGTGTTCAGCGGGTTCAGCGCCTTGATGATCCTCTGCTGGGGGTCGCGCACCAGTGCCTCGCACTGGAAACCGGGCGAATGGTTCTGCCAGCCGAGGTCCACCCGCAACTCCAGGTGTCTGCCGCGCAGTTCCTCGGGAATCTCGGCAGACATTCGGAACCAGGTCGTTCCCCAGGCCGGCCCCCAGCTGTCACTCACGCGGGCAGGACGGTAATGCGCCCGCCACGCCTCGGCCGCGGTGATCGGTTCACCCTGACCCGGCGCACCAGCGCCGTCGGTCACGTCATGACGGCCGACGTCCAGCGTCGCGACGGTGCTCGTGCTCGCCGGCAGCACTCGTTCGGCCAGGATTCGCTGGGCCCGCTTCAACGAAATTGCGTGCCGCTCGTGCATCCGTGACTCCCGTTCGGTGAGGCCTGCTGGGGCTCACCCTACGTGGGGCGCGGACGGCTCGGGGTGGTTGTCCCGAGAGCTGCCCGGGGCGCCGGTGTCGGGTTTGGCCGGCGCGGCTGTGCGTAGCTGTGGCAGTGCCGGTAGAGTCTTGACATGACCGGGTTCGACTTCGCCCGGAAACACGCGACAATTCGTTCTTGGGAGAACTCAGTGGCCATCGGCAAGGTGCGGTTCTACGACGCCGACAAGGGTTTCGGCTTCCTCAGCAAAGAGGGAGGCGGAGATGTTTACGTGCGTTCCAATGTGTTGCCCGATGGTGTCACCAGCCTGAAGACTGGTCAGCGTGTCGAGTTCGGCATCATCGAAGGACGCCGCGGTGAACAGGCCCTCTCGGTGCGGCTGATCGATCCGCCACCCTCACTGTCCAAGGCATCACGCAAGAAGCCAGAGGAACTGGAAGTGATCGCGGAGGACCTGATCAAGTTGTTGGACGGCCTCGGCAACGGATACCGCCATGGGCGCCACCCCGACCAGAAGCACGCCCACAAGATCGCCGAGATGTTGCGTGCAGTGGCCGACGAATTGGAGCTGTGAGCATGGCGGTAGCCTCCACAAGCAGGACCAAGCCGGATCAGTTGCTCGTTGACGCGGTGGACCAGGCACGATCAGCAGCCGAGGAAGCCGCCGCCGACTTCGGTGTCGGCGAGCATCAAGGAATGGTCGTGGAGGGTGATCGGTTGATCACCCACCGCTTTTCCTGTGAACACCCCGGCTACCCGGGCTGGTCATGGGCAGTGACGATGGTGCGTGCTTCGCGCGCCCGGGTCGGCACTGTCAGCGAAGTGAACCTGATTCCTGCCGAGGGTGCGCTCCGTGCACCCAGGTGGGTTCCGTGGAGCGACCGGATCCAGGCTGGCGACGTCACTCCCGGCACGCTGATGCCGACGCCCGACAACGATCCGCGGCTGGAACCCGGTTACACCGGTGGCGAGCTGGCCACCGACGCCGATCCGGCGGAGTGGTCGCAGATCCGGGCGGTCATTGCCGATCTGGGTCTCGGTCGGGAACGCGTGCTGACCGCTGAAGGGCGCCGCGAGACGGCGGAAAGGTGGCAGGCCGGCCCTCATGGTGCGGACAACCAGTCGGCGCGGCAAGCGCCTGCAGCGTGTGTCAGCTGTGGCTACTTCCAGCGGCTGACCGGTTCACTGGGCACTCTATTCGGCGCCTGCACCAACGAGTTCTCACCGGCTGACTCAACAGTGGTTGCCGTTGACTATGGCTGTGGGGGTCACTCCGACGTCGTCGCAGACGAGCGCGGGGTCGAACTCGAGGAGCCGGTCTTCGACACCCTCAGCATCGATCAGTCGCTCTTCGACTGACTGATCGTTCATCGGAGCCAGCTGGCCGCGCGGGCTGGAATCAGCGAGTGGTCAGCTGTCTTCGGTCGCTGAGTTATTGCGCAGCAGACGTCGCCGAAGGCAGTAACCGATCCCGACCAGGCCGATGACGGTGCCCACCACGGTCACCCAGATCCACCAGTGGTCTCCGCCTGGCAGGAGGCGATCGGCTCCCAGTAGCAGCACGACAGTGCCGAGCCCGAACGCGACGGTGCCGGTGATGGCCACGTTCACGCCGTCCTCGTCCAACGGTTGGATCGGCGCCTGCACCAGGTGATGGTGAGGGTGCCGTGTCCCGCCAGACGTGGAGACCGGAATCCCGGCCCCGTCAACTTCTGACTCTGGCATGGACCCAATGATAGTTCCCCACGGGCACGCTCTACCATTCTGCGCATGGTTCAGAATTCCCCAAAGGCCACGCATTCGTCGCCTACGGCCCCAGCCTCAACGTCCAACCGCCGCACGAGCGCCCTGGACCGATGGTTCGAGATCAGCAAACGGAAGTCGACCGTCAGCCGTGAGGTGCGAGGTGGCTTGGTCACCTTCTTCGCGATGGCCTACATCCTGGCGCTGAACCCGATCATCATCGGCGCCGCCGCAGACAAGAACGGCAACCTGCTCTCCGGGGCCCCCAAGTTCTCCGACGTCGCCCAGGAGACCGTGGACTGGGTGGCTGTCGGGCAGTCCCAGGCAATGGTGGCTGCTGCCACGGCGTTGATTGCCGGGTTGATGACGATTCTGATGGGAGTCTGGGGTCGCTTCCCGATCGGTATTGCGGCTGGTCTCGGTTTGAACGCCCTGCTCGCCTATGTCATCGCGCCACAGATGACCTGGCCGCAGGCGATGGGACTGGTTGTCTGGGAGGGCATCCTGATCACCTTGTTCGTGCTCACCGGACTCCGACAAGCAGTGTTCCGGGCGGTGCCGTCCGCACTGCGCACCGGGATCAGCGTCGGTATCGGCCTGTTCATCACCTTCGTCGGACTGATGGACGCCGGTGTGGTGCGAAAGCCAACCGGCAGCACCCCGGTGGAGCTCGGCATCAATGGGTCACTGCAGGGCTGGCCGATCGCCATCTGCGTGATCGGGTTCCTGCTGTTGGTGTTCCTGCACGTGCGCAAGGTGAAAGGCGCCATGCTGATCGCCATCCTCGCCACCACCGCCCTGGCCATCATCGTGGAGGCCATCGCGAACATCGGCCCGTTCTTCCGGTCCGATGGTTCGGTGAACGAGACCGGCTGGATGCTGAACGTTCCCGCCTTGCCGACACTGTCAGACTTCACACTCCCGGATCTGGGTCTGCTCGGGCGCGTCGACCTGATCGGAGGGTTCACCCCCGACGGCACCTTCTCGTGGTCAGTGTTCCTCGGGCTGCTGCTGCTGATCTTTTCGCTGCTGCTGGCGGACTTCTTCGACACCATGGGCACCGTTGTCGCCGTCGGCCAGGAAGCTGGACTGCTGAACAAGGAGGGCAACCCGCCGCACCTGAAGGAAATCCTGACTGTCGACTCCCTCGCCGCGATGTCCGGTGGTCTCGGTTCGGTGTCGTCGAACACCTCCTATGTGGAATCCACCGCGGGTGTCGCCGAAGGAGCACGCACGGGTCTCTCCTCGGTGATCGCCGGCGTCGGGTTCCTGCTGGCCATCTTCGTCTCGCCCGTGGTGAACGTGATTCCTTCGGAGGCGGTGGCGCCGGTGCTGGCGTTCGTCGGATTCCTGATGATGTCGCAGGTGCTTCACGTCAACTGGGACGACGTGGAGGACGCCATTCCCGCCTTCCTGACCATCGTGCTGATGCCCTTCACGTACTCCATCACAGTCGGGATCGGTGCCGGGTTCATCACCTTCGCGTTGATCAAGCTCTACCTCGGCAAGGCTCGCCAGGTGCACCCCTTGATGTGGGTGGTGGCGGCTCTGTTCGTCGTCTACTTCGCTCAGGGCATCCTGAACAGCCTGCTCAACGGCAGCTGACCCGGGGACTCAAGCCCGAAATGAATTCACGCGCTCAACGGACGGTCCGGTGCCTGTAACCTGCTGAGCATGCTCTCAAAAGTGTTGGTCGCCAATCGCGGCGAGATTGCGGTGCGCGGTTTCCGTGCAGCCTATGAGCTGGGGCTGCGCTCCGTTGCCGTTTTCCCTTACGAGGATCGCAACGCCGAGCACCGGATCAAAGCCGACGAGGCCTACCAGATCGGCGAAAAGGGACACCCCGTCCGGGCGTACCTGGACATCGACGAGATCATCGGCGCCGCCAAGCGCTCCGGTGCGGATGCGGTGTACCCCGGGTACGGTTTCCTCTCGGAGAACCCGGATCTGGCGACGGCCTGCGTCGAGAACGGGCTGACCTTCATCGGTCCGCCGGCCGACGTGCTGGAGCTGGCGGGGAACAAGGTTCGCGCCCTGGCCGCAGCCAAGGCGGCTGGCCTCCCGACCCTTGAATCCACCCAGCCCTCGACCGACGTTGACGAACTGGTGGCTGGTGCGGAGCAGATCGGTTTCCCGGTGTTCGTGAAGGCTGTTGCCGGCGGTGGTGGCCGCGGTATGCGCCGAGTGGCTGTCGAAGCCGAATTGCCCGATGCGATCCGTGCCGCCATGCGCGAAGCCGAAGGCGCCTTCGGAGATCCGACCGTGTTCATCGAACAGGCTGTCGGACGGCCCCGTCACATCGAGGTACAGATCCTCGCTGACCAGCACGGAAATGTGATCCACCTCTACGAGAGGGACTGCTCGATCCAGCGCCGACACCAGAAGGTGGTCGAGATCGCGCCCGCGCCGCACATCTCGGACGAACTGCGTGATGAGTTGACCGGCCACGCCGTGGCCTTCGCGAAGACGATCAACTACTCCTGTGCAGGGACCGTGGAGTTCCTCGTCGAAACTGAAGGGCCGCGCGCCGGCCAGCCCGTGTTCATCGAGATGAATCCGCGCATCCAGGTGGAGCACACCGTCACCGAAGAGGTGACCGATGTCGATCTGGTGCAGTCACAGATGCGCATCTGTGACGGAGCTACCCTGGCGGAACTTGGCCTCACTCAGGCTGACATCCGGCTGCGGGGTGCGGCCATGCAGTGCCGGATCACCACCGAGGATCCGCAGAACGGATTCCGTCCGGACACCGGCACCATCACCGGCTATCGCTCCGCTGCCGGGGCTGGCATCCGGCTCGACGGCGGCACCGTGGCCACCGGGGTGGAGATCAGCGCCCACTTCGATTCGTTGCTGGTCAAGGTCACCGCCCGGGGCCGTGACTTCGAGATGGCGCTCCACCGGGCTCAGCGGGCGCTGGCCGAGTTCCGGGTGCGTGGTGTCACCACCAACATTCACTTCCTGCGGGCAGTTCTGCAGGACCCCGACTTCCGTGCCGGGGAACTGTCCACGTCGTTCATCGACGAGCGCCCGCACCTGTTGGCTGGCTACAAGCCGGCAGACACCGGCACCAAGATGCTGAACTGGCTGGCGGACGTGACGGTCAACCGCCCGAATGGTGAACCCATCACTCTGTTGGATCCGGTGGAGAAACTGCCCCCCGGCATCGATTTGACGACCGCTCCTCCCACCGGTGCCAAGCAGCTGCTCACCGAACTGGGTCCGGACGGATTCGCCAGCTGGTTGCGACAGCAGTCGAGCGTTGAGGTCACCGACACCACTTTCCGCGACGCCCACCAGTCGCTGCTCGCCACCCGGGTGCGAACCCGCGACCTGCTCGCCGTTGCCCCGTACTACACCCGGATGCTGCCGGAACTGCTCAGCGTGGAGTGCTGGGGTGGCGCCACCTACGACGTGGCCCTGCGATTCCTCGGTGAAGACCCGTGGGAGCGGCTCGGCCAGCTGCGCGAGGCGATGCCGTCACACTGCCTGCAGATGCTGCTGCGGGGGCGCAACACCGTCGGTTACACCCCTTACCCGGCTGAGGTGGCGAAAGCCTTCGTGGCCGAAGCCACCGACGTCGGGGTGGACATCTTCCGCATTTTCGATGCCCTGAACGATGTCGAGCAGATGCGTCCGGCGATCGAGGCGGTGCGCGAGACGAACAAGAGCGTTGCTGAAGTGGCACTCTGCTACACCAGCGACCTCAACGATCCCGCCGAGACGATCTACACCCTCGATTACTACCTGCGGCTGGCCAACCGGATCGTCGATGCCGGTGCCCAGGTGATCGCCATCAAGGACATGGCCGGACTGCTGCGCCCGCCCGCGGCCGGGCGGCTCGTGGCGGCGTTGCGGGAACGTTTCGACCAGCCGGTCCATCTGCACACCCATGACACCGCCGGTGGTCAGCTGGCGACCCTGATGGCCGCGGTGAACGCCGGCGTCGATGCTGTTGACGTGGCCAGTTCCCCGATGGCCGCCACCACCAGCCAACCCCCGGCCTCGGCCCTGGTGAAGGCGTTGGAGCACACCGAGCGTGCCACCCGGCTGAACTCCAGTGCGATGACCGAACTGGAGCCCTACTGGGAGGCCGTGCGCAAGGTCTACCACAACTTCGAGTCCGGGCTGCCCAGCCCCACTGGTCGGGTGTACGACCATGAGATTCCAGGCGGCCAGCTCTCCAATCTGCGCCAGCAGGCCATCGCGCTGGGCCTGGGGGAAAAGTTCGAGCAGATCGAAGCGATGTATGCGGCCGCAGACAAGATTCTGGGTCGTCCCACCAAGGTGACGCCCAGCTCCAAGGTGGTTGGCGACCTTGCCCTGCACCTGGTGGCCGTGGGTGCCGACCCGGCTGATTTCGAGGCCAATCCCACCGCGTACGACATCCCCAATTCGGTGATCGGCTTCCTCAACGGTGATCTGGGCGAGCCGGAGGGGGGGTGGCGGGAGCCTTTCCGCAGCAAGGCGATGCAGGGGCGCAAGTCGCCGGTACGGATCACCGAGGTGCCCGAGGAGGATTTGGCCAAGCTGCAGCAGCCCGGCACCGAACGCCAGCAGACCTTGAATCGGCTGCTCTTCCCCGGCCCGACCAAGGAGTTCACCGCGAACCGGGACGCTTTCGGCGACCTGTCCACGATACCGACAATCCCCTACCTGTACGGATTGCGGGCCGGTGAGGAACAGATCGTGCAGCGCGAGAAGGGGATCAAGATGATCTTCTTGCTGGAGGCGATCGGACAGGCGGACAACAAGGGCGAACGCAACGTGATGGCACAGTTGAACGGTCAGCTCCGTCCGGTGCGGGTGCGGGATCGTTCCGTCGAGGCGGACACCGTCGCGGCGGAGCGTGCCGATGCGTCAGTCCCCGGGCAGGTTGCGGCGCCGTTCGCCGGCGTGGTGACTCCCACCGTCGCCGTTGGCGATACCGTTGCGGCCGGATCGCAGGTGGCCACCATCGAGGCGATGAAGATGGAGGCTGCCATCAACGCTCCGGTGGCTGGCACTGTTGAGCGGGTTTTGATCACCCATCCGCACGCCGTGGAGGGCGGCGATCTGATCCTCGTGCTGAAGGACGCCTGAGTCGCCGCTCACCTCACAGGTTGTCGCGGCGGATACCGAAGATGTCCGGGGCTGGGCGTGAGTGGGCTGCGGCCTGTGCCGCCCACTCGTCACTGCGGTTCAGGAAGCTGCGCAGCTCGATCAGGAGCGGGTTGGTGGTCGCCACCGGGTCATCCAGTTCCCGGATTGCGTCACGGGTCGTCTCGACATGGGCGTGTTTGGAATAGCCGATCGTCATCTGCCAGGCAGGGCGCAGGGTCAGGTTCGCATCCAGTGACATCAGGTTGCCGATCCCGTACCGGCTGGACAGCCCTGCCCGTGCCAAGTCGAATTCCAGCTGGTCGAACTCGTTTCGACAGACGTGCAACAGGTGACGCTCCCAGCACAGTTCGTCCAGCCAGGTCTGGACCACCAGCCAGGACTCGTTGATCCGCTCCGGGGTGACGAAGCGGCCCTTCAGCAGGTTCTCCACGTCACCAGGCAGCGGGACCCCGTCGGGGATGATCGGCGCGTTCTGATCGTGACGGAACAAGGGACCTACTTTGCCGAGCAAGCCACCCGCGGTGCGGCGCCGTTCCTGTTCTGGCACCCGGAAGCGTTCCGACGCGATGGTACGCAGCCGGCCGGCCAGATCCGATCCGGCACCGAACATGTCACGCACGTCATCGATCGCGATGGCGTAGAGCCGCAACTCCACCATGTGCCTACCGTAACCGACCGGAAGCGGTTTGGGGATGGCGCATGAACCGGATTGGGAGGCTTTGCCTGCCGGTGGATCGCTAAGGTGGTGAGATGAATCCACGGTCGCGCCGGATGATCGTCAGCGTAGTACTGATCGTGCTGGTGCTGATCGTGGTCATTGGGGCGATTCTGTGATCGCTTCGAACCGATGGGACTGACGGAGGTGTGATGGAACGGTCGCGAGCGCTCGCCACGGCGGTGCTGATCGGCGCCCTCAGCGTGGGGCCGTCGATCGTCGTTGCTCGTGCTGACGTGTCCATCACCGTGCAGGAGCCGGCTCTGGACAGTTCGTTGGCACTGGCCAGCGACGCGGGACGCGGCGTGTACTGGACCGCCAACCGGATCGGCGGTGAGGTCTTCGCCATCCAACCCGACGGCGCTACCGCAGGCGTCGTCGGATACGTGGCCAAACCCAAGGACGTCGAGGCAATGGCGTACCGCCAAGGTGTGCTGTACGTCGCGGACATCGGGGACCTGGCTGCCAGCCGGGACACGGTGACGGTTCACGGATTGTCCGAGCTCGGCTACGCCACCAGCAGCCCGCACCGGGCCTGGGACTTCCGTTACCCCGACGGCCCTCGTGACGCTTCGGCTTTCGTGCTTGACGACGCGGGGCGGATGTACATCATCTCGAGGGAGCAGGACGCGGGCGTCTACCGCGCGCCGGCAGTTCCGCGTCGCGACCAGGTGAATGATCTGGAACGAGTCGCTGATGCGCCCGCTTGGGTGACCGACGCCACGCTGCTGCCGGACGGCAAGCTCGCGATGCGCACGTACACGTCGGTGAGCGTGCTGGACCCGAGCAGCTTCGACACGGTGGCTGCCGCTGAACTCCCCTCGCCGTACCTGGGCAGCTCACTGACCACCACCATCGACGGCACTGCGTTGTTGGTCGGGGACGCCGTCATGGATCACATGCTGCTCGAAGTGCCGATCCCCACATCGGGGACATCGGTGTCGCCCGCACCCTCATTGCCGCCGACAAGTCCCAGCCCCACTCCGAGCCCCACCAACATCCCGCAGAGTGACGAGGCCGCTGCCAGTTCGCGTCGCACCGGAACGATGGTGGCCCTGTTGGCTGCCGGAGTCCTCGCCCTGCTGGCTGGTGTCGTCGTGGCGGTGCGTCGCTGACCGGTTGACGGCCCGGGGCATTGCCCGGCCAGTGCATGTGACGACCCGGGGCATTGCCGGGCCGGCGGGCTGCGTACCCAAATGACGAGCCCAGGATCATGGGCATGAATCGCGAACCATGGGCAACAATGGGGGTTATGACGTCAGATCTTCGCAGCGAGCGTAGGGACTACTCCGGTGACCATCTGGACGAGGCCATCGCGCCCGCCGATCCGATGGTGATGTTCAGAAGATGGCTGGACGAAGCTCTCGCCGCACGCGGCACCGACGACCCGTTCGAACCCACGGCCATGACGGTCTCGACCATCCGGGTGCTACCGGATGGAACAGCTCAGCCCAGCGCCCGTGTGCTGCTGCTGAAGGAGATCGACGAGGACGGACTCGTCTTCTTCACCAACTATGACTCCGACAAGGGACGGGATCTGGCGACCAACCCGCGGGCCAGCATCTCCTTCTTCTGGCCCATGGTTGCCCGGCAGATTCGCTTCGAGGGGACGGTACAGAAGACGCCCCGAACGGTCAATGAGGAGTACTTCGCGAGCCGCCCGCACAGCAGTCAGGTGGCGGCTTGGGCGTCGGAGCAATCTCGGT
The DNA here is from genome assembly GCA_024636075.1 of Propionibacteriaceae bacterium. GTDB lineage: Bacteria > Actinomycetota > Actinomycetes > Propionibacteriales > Propionibacteriaceae > JAGXHS01. Next base: position 96 of record JAGXHS010000100.1, on the reverse strand, counting down.
CGATCGCCGGGCTGGAAGCATTGCGTCAACGACTGGCAGCAGCCGATCGCCGCTTTGCCGGCCAGCCCGTGCCGTGCCCGCAACACTGGGGTGGGT
>JAGXHS010000099.1 GCA_024636075.1 Propionibacteriaceae bacterium | reverse complement strand
TGGTCACCCTCCAGGTGGTCTCCGGCTGGAGCCCCTTGACCGCGGGACTCTCGCTGCTGCCGGTCACCGTGCTGATGCTGCTCTTCTCACCCCGCGCGGGAGCACTGGGTGACCGGTTAGGGCCCCGGATCCCCATGACGGCCGGCCCCCTGATCGCCGCAGTCGGGGTGGCCCTGCTGTCCAGAGTGGGAGCCGACGCCTCACATCTTGTCGACCTGCTCGGTCCGGTCAGCCTTCTGGGCGTAGGCCTCACGCTGACCGTCACCCCCTTGACCGCCAGCGTTCTCGGCGCGGTCGAGGAGGAACGGGCTGGTCTGGCCAGCGGCGTCAACAACGCGGTGGCCCGGACCGGTGGCCTTCTCCTCGTCGCCGTCCTGCCGGCCCTGACCGGTCTGGGAGCCGGTGGGTTCGGCGACCCGGCCACCCTGGAACCGGCGTTCGGGACAGCGATGCTGATCTGCGGTGGACTGCTCGCACTCAGCAGCACGATCGCTGCTGTGGCGATTCGGCCGACGCCGGCGCCACCGCGTCCGCAGGGAGAGCCGACCTGTCCATCCCACCACTGTGCGGTCGACACGACCCCGGTCGGCGTCACCCACCGGCCGCCGACCTGAGCTGCAACGTGGCGACGCTCTTGACGCCCTGACGCCCGGGACGGAGAACACATGAACCAGGAGCAGGACGCGAGGACTGCTCGCCACGCTGGAGGAACTGCAACGCTGAGTCCTGCAATCGGCGCGCCACCGCCCACTGGTGCCGGGGCGCCGACGCCATTCGCTCGCGGAACGCCTGCGCCCCTGCGGGCAGTCAGTCGACAGTTTCGACGTCGCCGTCATGTGACGGTTCATCGAACTCGCTCATCGCGACAACTCGCTCACGACGTGATTGCGCCGAGAAGTCCGGTGGTTCGATCGTTTTGCAGCCACGAACGACCGGTCCTGCGTCTTGACGAACCGTCTGCAATACTTTCGCCCAATGGTTGTTGCGCTTGAGCTGGGGAGGCAATCACATGAGCGAGCAGCAGATACGAATCACACCGACCACGAACGGGCCCTACCAAGTCGAAGGTGCGTCCTCGATCACCCGGATGCGTGACGGCTCCGAGATCGACACCGCGCCACGGGTCTTCTTGTGCCGCTGTGGCGGTTCGAGCAACAAGCCGTTCTGCGACGGCACTCACGCTCGCAACGGATTTTCGGGCGACAAGGATCCAAACCGGCAACCGGATCAGCGCGACAACTACGTGCATGGCAACCTCACGATCCATGACAACCGCGGGCTGTGCGCGCACGCCGGGCGCTGCACGGACAATTTGGCGTCGGTGTTCCGATTGAGAACCGAACCGTTCATCGACCCTGCCGGAGCCACCGCCGACGAGATCATCTCGGTCATCGGGATGTGTCCGTCGGGAGCACTCAGCTATTCGATCGACGGAGTCGAGCATCGTGAGCGCGGCGGAGCATCCACAGTCGCGTACGCCCCGGGCGGCCCCTACGTCGTGTCCGGAGGTTGCGAGCTCAACGACGTTGAACTGCCGGAAGGGGCGACCACCGACCATGTGGCGTTGTGTCGTTGCGTCGCAAGTCAAAACAAACCGTTCTGTAGTGGGAAGCACTGGGAGGTCGCCTTCGACGAGGACGCAGCCGCCCAGTAGTGCACCTGCTTGCTGGCCGAGGCTCATGTCGCCGCCACCAGGCAACCACTCGAACACCGAACGATCGGACACTTCTTCCATGCCCAAGGGCGATCAGAGTGTCGCTGACCGCCGTCGCAGTCGTTTGGGCGGCACACCTGCTGGCGTGGCGCTGACGGCTCATCCGCGACGAGCATGGTCGGCTCGCGGCGGAAGGGGGCGCCTGCTAGCTGGGAGATGATCCACGGCGACCCGGCGATTGTCTCCTTGGTTGGGTTCAGAGATGTCTTCAGAAGGGCACGGCCACGTCGAGGAGGTCGTGCGTCACCGGGTGGCGGGCGGTGCGTCCGGACAGGACGCGGCAGAAGTCGACGGCGTCAAGCGTCAGCTCGGGCCCGCCACCGCCGCGGGAGAAGCTGCCACCCGCCGCGCCGGTGAGGTGAAGCTGGTACGGGCGGCCGTGCCGGCCGGCCCATTCTTCGACGACATCGGCAACCAGTAGACCGTCGTGGTCGGGAGTCAGCACAGGTGCGTGCCCGGTCGCCCGGCAGATGTCCATGCGGTGCATCCACGGGTCGCGGGTCAGGATCGTGTCGATGAGGTATCCGTTCGTCCAGCGCTCGATGCTACCGGCGACGTCCTGAGGATCCGGCAGCTTCATTCGACGGACCAGGGCGGGAGTACGCCGGCGCCCGCGCGCGGCTCGGGGGCCGATCGCGGCGAACCGGTCGACGAGCTCGTTCGTCGTGAGGTCGGCATGCTCCTCGACCTGCAGTGCCGTGAGGGCGTCCAGGGGGACGCCGCCGCGGCGCTTGGAGACCACGGACTGCCGCAGCGTCTCCTTCATGCCGGTCGCCATGAGCGCCATCCCAGTGGTGTGGCCCGCCATCGCCCTCACGTCCCACTCGGGACACTCGGTGGCCTTGCTCCAGTCGTCGGGCGACAGTGACCGCAGCAGGTCGAGGAAACGCTCGTACTCCGTCTCCGCAAGTCGCATCGCCACCTCACGGTCCAGTTGGGGCCGCCGCGAGCCAGCCTCGGTGTGGGGTTGGTCTGTGCTGTTCATGGGGTTTCCTTTCTCCGTGTTGTGTCGGGGCCGACTTCGCTGAGAAACATGTCGACAGCGCGGGGGACGAGCCGACGCCAGCGCTCGCCCCCCGGGTCGTTGGCGTTCTGCTGGCTGGCCAGGCCCGCGAGGATCCCGGTCCACAGGTCAGCGGCGTCGGGGTCGGTGATGCCGAAGCGGTCCAGTAGCCGGTGCAGCCGCTCGATGGTCTTGACGGCGAACGCGTAGGACTCGGCGCTCGGTGTGAAGCCGGGGATGGGGCGCTGGTTCATCAGCGCGTTCCGCTCCGGGTCCGCCGCCATCGCGTCGAGCCAGGTCGTCGCGACCGCCAGCAACGCTGCGCGCGGGTCTTGAGGGAGATCGGGCTCGAGCGCCGCCGCGATCGCGTCGAACTCGGCCCACGCCTGGCCGAACATCGCATCGACGATGGAGAGCTTGAAGTCGAAGTGTCCGTAGAGCGAAGGCGCGCTCATGCCAACCCGCTCCGCGACTCTCCGCTGGGTGAGTCCGGACCAGCCGGACTCACGCACCACCGCCCACGCGGCGTCGAGGATCTCGTTCCGCGTGCTTTGACGACGGCGAGCAATCCTACCGATGTTTGGTTCTCCTAACATAGTTAGGATATTGGACCATGGTGACGGTTCCTGTCAAGGGGAACCTGGCTCTGATGTGGACCACCTGGTTGTTGAATCACCAAGGGTCGGGTAACCGATCGCGTGAGTCGCCGGACAAACCTGGACGCGCAACGACCCTCCGCATCGGGCGACAGGGCTGTCCGGTGGACTGTGAAGGGCGGGCACGCCCCTGCCGGGGACGTTCCCCACGCACAGGGTGTCGTGGGGAATACGTGGGGAATGAGATGCCTCTGGAGACCATCTGCGTCCATGAGGGTCCACAACTGAAAAGGACCGCAGTCCTTGTCAGAAGAGAGTTGATGTAGTCAGGGAACCATACACCTTTGTGCGCGAGAGAGGAGTTGAACCTCCACGTCCCGAAGGACACTGGCACCTGAAGCCAGCGCGTCTGCCATTCCGCCACTCGCGCGCAGGTTCCCCGGGGGAAACCAGCCCGAGAAGGCTAACACAGCGACCGAGACAACTGCACATCGTCGCCCAGCGGCTGCTGAGACCTTCTCCTGAGCAATCCAGACTCGCGCCAGCTGGCACAATGGACGACGTTGTCCATCGCAGGAGGGGACCCGTGTCGAAGCTGTCCAAGGCCACGAAACTGGCACCCGTGGCTCTCGTCGCTGCCCAGCAGGTGTACAAGCTGGTCAGCGAGAACGAGGTCGTGCGCCATGCCGTCACCGGTGTGGGCAAACAGGCGACCAACAACCTCAGTGATGTTCGTCAGGGACGCACCGCGCACGCCCGGATGGGTACCCAGCTGGACGTCGCGCAGAACCACGCTCTGCGTGCGTTGGAGAATCCGGCGACCGCTGAGCTCGGACAGAACTGGCTCGATCGCATCGACAAACTGCGCCAGAAGGTGGAACTGGCATCGGTCGGGAAGAGCGGCTCGTCGCGTCGCGCCACCCTGAAGCAGCTGTCCAGGCAGATCAACCAGCTGATGGATGACATGCTCAGCGACGAGGAGTGACACCACGATCCCGCGGTCCCACGCTCCACGCGACAACCACCGACCGATAGCTCAAACCTCTTTCATGTCGAGCCGGTAGAGTCAGGTCAGGCGATCACGGCTCGCGGCGATCACTGCCCTGGGCGTCGAGAAGTTACTGTCACCCTTGACCGCCGGTTGGGGGCAAGTTACACCCGCACAGGTCGTCATCTGTAGGATCGACAGGCAGACCACCCGAAGGGAGGGGCAGATGGGATTGTTCGACCGCTTCGAGAACAAGATCGAAGGCGCAGTCAGCGGCGCCTTCGCGCGTGCCTTCAAGGGCGACGTGCAACCCGTTGAGATCTCAGCCCGACTGCAACGCGAACTCGACGCCGAGGCTCGGCTGCTGAGCCGTGACAAGCGTCTCGTGCCCAATGACTTCACCGTCGGTTTGTCACGTCGGGACCACGACAGGTTGGTGCCCTACGCGAAGACATTGAACGCCGAGATCGTCCCGGAGCTGCGCGAGCACGCCGCAGATCGTCGCTACGTCTTCAACGGACCGATCCGCATCACCTACGAACTCGACGAATCACTGCCGACCGGCCGATTCACGGTCTCCAGCACGGCAGTGGCGGACGTCGAACAGGCCGAGGGCTCAGCCAGCACCTCGATGATCCGTCGTTCGCAGCTGGTGCTGGAGGTCAACGGGGTTCGTCACCCACTGGTCCCCCCGGGCCTGGTCATCGGGCGCGGCTCGGAGGCTGACCTGCGAATCAATGATCCCGGCGTCTCGCGCAAACACGCACGCATCTCGATCAACAACTACGGCGACGAGATCAGCCTTGCCATCGAAGATCTGGGATCGACCAACGGGATCATTGTCGATGGCCAAAAAGTGCGACAGGCAACGTTGGCGGATGGATCTCGAATCGAGATCGGCTCCACCCGGATGCTGGTGCACTCTCCCGCAGGAGCGTGAGGCATGTCCGAGTTCTTGGTTGCGGTGCTGAAGCTCGTGTTCCTGGGCACGATGTGGGTGTTTATCCTGTTCGCAGCCAACGTGATCAAGACCGACATGTTCGGCCGTACCGTCGCCACCAATTCACCAGAGCTCAACAGCCTGAACGAGCCACCGCAGAAGCATCGCGGCCGCCGGCGCAAGTCCCCCAAGGGCCTCGCCAACGCGCTCACCGTCATCACCGGACGATCGACCGGGGCAACTGCCTCGCTCGAGGACACCATCGTCATCGGTCGAGCCAGCGATGCCGACATCGTCATCGACGATGATTACTCCTCCACCCGCCACGCCCGGGTCATCCGCTCCGGAAGCGGCACCTGGATGGTTCACGACCTCAACTCCACCAACGGCACCTACGTCAACGGAGTGCGGATTACCACGCCCACCAAAGTCTCGTTGGGTGACATCATCCGGATCGGACGCACCCAGCTGAAGCTGGAGAGCTAATGGCATATTCCCTGGATTCCAGAGGCCATTCCGAGGTGGGTCTGGTCCGCAAGTCCAATCAGGATTCTGCCTACCGATCCGGCAACGCCCTGGTGGTGGCGGACGGCATGGGCGGGGCCGCCGCTGGTGACATCGCCTCAGCGATCGCGATCCGTGAGGTCAAACAGGCCGACAGCCGCTACGACGGCATGGAGATGCTCAGCAAACTGGCCGGTGCCCTCGCCCGCGCGAACCATCTGGTCGCAGATCTGGTCGCGTCAGATCCAGCACTGGACGGCATGGGAACCACCGTGTGCGGTGCCCTGTTCTCGGGCACACAGCTCGGCTTGGTGCACATCGGCGATTCCCGCGCCTACCTGTTCCGTGGTGGCACGATACAACGGCTGACACACGACCACTCCTGGGTCCAATCACTCATCGACGAGGGCCGGATCACCGAGGAGGAGGCAACCCGCCACCCGCATCGCTCGCTGGTACTCAAGGTGATCAACGGCCAGAACCACGAACCGGACCTGGATCTGATCGATGTGCAGCTCGACGACCGGTTGCTGTTCTGCTCCGACGGGCTGTCGGGGTTTGCCGACGAATCCGAGATCGCGGAGATCCTCCTCGAAGAACAGGACCTGGACGAGGTCACGAAGAAACTCGTCGCCGCCGCGTATGAGGGTGGCGGGGCCGACAACATCAGCTTTCTGGTCGCTGACGTCGTCCCGCAGGACGAGGCACTCGACGCGGTCGCGCCACAGCTGTACGGCTCCGTGTTGGACGCAGAGATCCCAGAGCCGGCTGACGAGGAAGTCCCTGAGCACGCCGACGACGACACCGTCGAAACATCTGCGGTGAAGGCGCCGCCCAAGAGCACGACGGAAGGTGAGGATCTGCGCTACTCACCCACCGCACGTCGCGGGCGTCGCTGGATTCCGACCCTCGCGCTGCTGATAGCGCTCGGCGTGGTTCTTGCTGGCGTCTTCTTCGGCGGCAAGCAGTACATCGCGGGGCAGTACTACGTGGGCAATGATTCCGGCAAGGTGGCCATCTTCAACGGCATCCCCGACAGGATCCTCGGGCGCAGCTTCTCCGATGTGGTGGAACGCACCGACATCAACCTGACCGATCTCCCCACCTTTTACCGCAACCAAGTGACCAACACGATTCCGGTCAGTGACGTCACGGCAGCTCGGGCGACCATCGCCGAGCTGGGGCTGCGTTCCGAGGCATGCATTCGCTACCGCGAGGAGCAATTGCCACCCAGCCCGTCAGCCAGCGCCTCCAACTCGCCCCGACCGACCTCTGGCGGGTCGGCTGACGCCACGTCAGGCCCGTCCCCATCCGCTTCCCCAGTCGGTAGTGCATCGGCCTCACCACTCAGCACCCCCAGCGTTACCTACACCGTTGGCCCGGGCGAAGGCTGCTGAGATGAGCGCCATCACTGCACCCGGGAACGTCGTCGTCTATCGCAAACGTCGCAACACGGAGTTGTTGATGGACATCGTCGCATTGTCCATCGGATTGGGTGCCTGGGCGCTGACGCACCTCAACACTTCCGGCACCATTCCGCCCGAGTGGCCGTGGTTGGTGGGCATGTGGGGTGGGCTCGGCCTCGTCCTGCACATTCTGGTGCGCTGGCGCCTACCCTTCGCCGATCCACTGATCCTGCCCACGGTGCTGCTGCTGAACGGGCTGGGGCTGGCGATGATCCACCGCATCGATCTGATTCCCGACCCGGCCAAGCACGACGCCACCACCCAGCTGATCTGGACCGGATTGGGAGCCGCGCTGTTCCTGGTTGTCATCATCGGGTTGCGCGACCACCGCAGCTTGCAGCGATTCCCCTACCTGCTCTTCCTGGCCGGCATCGCCCTGCTGCTGCTGCCGCTGGTCCCCGGCCTGGGTGTCGAACAGTTCGGCTCGCGGATCTGGATTCGGGTGGGCCCGTTCAGTTTCCAGCCGGCCGAGGTGGCCAAGATCGTGTTGGCGATCGCTTTCGCCGCCTATCTGGTGGAGCGCCGCGACGTGTTGGCGCTAGCCGGACGGCACGTGCTGGGGATCGGGTTTCCCAGGCTTCGCGATCTGGGCCCCATCATGATCATGTGGGCCGCCTCGTTGGCGGTGTTGGTCTTCCAGAACGACCTGGGGACCTCGTTGCTCTTCTTCGGTCTGTTCGTCATGATGCTCTACGTCGCCACCCAGCGGGCTGGGTGGCCCATCCTCGGGACGGCGCTGTTCGCGATCGGCGCGGTTGCCGCCTACTACTACACCGCCCACGTGAAGGTGCGCGTCGGCGCTTGGCTGTATCCTTTCGACAACTTCGACCGGAACCTGCAAGTGATCAGCGCCCAGTTCGGCTACGCCTGGGGCGGCCTCACCGGCCGCGGCTGGGGCCTCGGTCGTCCCGGACTGACACCGTTGGCCAAGAGTGACTTCATCGCTGCCGCCCTGGGCGAAGAGATCGGCGTCCTCGGACTGATGGCCATCATCATGTTGTACGGGCTGCTGGTTGCGCGCGGATTGCGGATGGCGCTGGCCTGCCGCGATCCGTTCGGGAAACTGCTCGCTGCGGGACTCAGCTTCGTGTTCGCGTTGCAGGTGTTCGCGATCATCGGCGGAGTCACCCGGCTGCTGCCCTTGACCGGCCTCACAACACCTTTCATGAGCCAAGGCGGCTCCTCCATGATCTCCAACTGGGTGATTGCCGGCATCCTGCTGGTGATCAGCCACCAGGCACGTCGCCCCATTCGCCCGATGGACGAGGATCACGACTCGGCAGCCGGTGTGATCAGCTTGGCTGACGACGACACGAGGTTGATCTGATGAGAACCGATGAAGTGCGCGACACGTGGTGGAGGGGGATGCCTCGATGAACGGACCCATTCGACGCGTGGCCATCGTGGCCGCTGTGATGTTCCTTGCGCTGCTGCTGAACGCCAGCTGGCTTTCAGTCGCACGCACAGACTCCCTGAACGCCAACCCACAGAACCGCCGCACCCGCGACGCGGAGTTCGACCGGGACCGTGGGGCCATCTTGGCGGGTAACACGCCGATCGCCCGTTCCGATCCGTCGAAGGGGCAGTTTTCCTACCAGCGCGTGTACCCGGAGGGGCCAACCTACGCCAACATCACCGGCTACTACTCCTACGACTACGGCCGCTCCGGGCTCGAAGACATGTACAACCGGGAACTCTCCGGCACGTCCGACGCCCAATTCTTCGGACGGCTGATGGAGTCCTTCCAGGGAGGGACGCCGGCCGGCGCCTCGGTGCAGACCACCATCAACCAACGGGCCCAGCAGGCCGCGGTCAACGGGCTGGGTTCCCGCAAGGGTGCCGTCGTGGCGTTGAACTACCGCACCGGCGCCGTGCTGGCAATGGTGTCGACACCGAGCTACGACCCGAACAAGTTGGCCAGCACGGACCTGAGCGCCGCTCGGCAAGCCTGGCAGCAACTCTCGACCGACAAGGATCGACCGCTCGCCAAGCGCGCCACGCGGGAGATCTACCCCCCCGGGTCCACCTTCAAGTTGGTCACCGCTGCGGCGGCACTGACCGACGGAATGACTGCGGACTCCACGGTGCCCTCGCCGGCCAAGCTCCGGTTGCCGCAGACGACCATCGATCTCACCAATGAAGTGAACTGCGGTGGAGACACCTCCAGCCTCGCGCACGCCCTGGAGGTGTCCTGCAACACGGCCTTCGCCAACCTCGGCCTGCGACTTGGGGCCGACAAGTTGCGCGCCCAAGCGCGGCTGTTCGGCTTCGATTCCAGCTTCGGTGGAGACCTCGACTCCGCGACGAGCGTCTTCCCGGCGTCACCCAATGACCCGCAGACCGCAATGAGCGCGATCGGCCAATACGATGTTGCCGCCACTCCCCTGCAAATGGCGGTGGTTGCCGGGGCGATAGCCAACGACGGCCAGGTGATGGAACCCTTCCTGGTGCAGGAAGTCCGAACCCCGGACCTGCAGATCCTTTCCAGCCACCACAACTCGCAGATGCAGCGTGCGCTGAGCGTGCCCAACGCCCGGTCGCTCCAGAACATGATGGTGGGCGTGGTGGAGAACGGCACCGGTCGTGCAGCGCAGGTTTCCGGCACGACGGTTGGCGGCAAGACCGGCACCGCACAATCCGATCCCGCCCGACCCCCCTACGCGTGGTTCGTCGGGTTCGCGAAGGACCCCGACGTGGCCATCGCTGTGTTCATCGAGGAGGCGGACATTCAACGTAGCGAAATCGCCGGCGGACGCCTCGGGGGGCCCATCTTCAGTCAGGTCGTGGAGGCGCTGAAATGATCATCCTCAGCTCAGTCACAGCCTGCTCTCATCAATGCAGACCACAATGGCGACTGCAGCGCTTGATGCTGCCCGCACGGGGGACCATTCCCGCAGGCGGCGGACGCCGGAAGTGAAAGGACACCAGTGATGGCAGAGCACCCGAAAGTGCTCGGTGGCCGCTACCAGCTCGAGGCTGTGATCGGGCGGGGTGGAATGGCCGAGGTGTGGCGAGCTCGTGACGTCCGCCTGGGGCGTGATGTCGCGGTCAAGCGGCTGCGCAACGACCTCGCCAGCGACCCCACCTTCCAGGGACGGTTCCGACGCGAAGCACAATCCGCCGCCGGCTTGAACCACCCGAACATCGTCTCGGTGTACGACACCGGTGAGGAGAAGGAAGAGGGCAGCGACACGATTGTCCCCTACATCGTGATGGAACTCGTGGAGGGCCACACCCTCAAGGACGTGCTCCGCGACGACCGCCGGATCCTGCCCGAACGAGCGCTCGAGTTCAGCCAAGGCGTCCTGGATGCGCTGAACTACTCGCACAAGAACGGCATCATCCACCGCGACATCAAGCCCGCCAATGTGATGCTGACGCCAGCTGGCCTGGTGATGGTGATGGACTTCGGCATCGCCAGGGCAGTCGCGGACACCTCAGCCACGATGACGCAGACAGCTGCAGTGATCGGCACGGCGCAATACCTGTCGCCGGAACAGGCTCGTGGCGAAAAGGTCGACTATCGTTCCGACATCTACTCGGCCGGAACCCTGCTCTACGAACTGCTCACGGGTCGGCCGCCCTTCGTCGGTGAGTCACCGGTCAGCGTCGCCTACCAGCACGTCCGGTCAATACCAACCCCTCCCAGCGAACTCGATCCTGAGATCACCGAGGAGATGGACGCGATCGTACTGAAAGCCCTGGAGAAGGACCCGGCTGATCGCTACCAGACAGCCAAGGAGATGCGTGACGACATCGCTCGGCTGCTCGATGGGCAACCCGTGCACGCCTCGCTGCCAGCCAAGGTGCTCAGTGGGGACACCGCACCCACGCGTGCTCTGGGAGCAGGCGGCGTCTCACAGACCGCCGTTCAACAGCCGGTGGCGACCTCCAGCACACCTGTGACCCCCGCCCCGGACCCATCCCAGTCACAGCGCGAGCAACGTCGCAAAACCCCGATCAGCACGGTCATACTGATCACGCTGCTGATTGCTCTCCTCGGTGCCGTCGGCTTCGGCATCTACCAGCTGACAAGTGGCCCCAGCACCGAACAGGTCACGGTGCCGACCGTCATCGACTTCACCCAGAGCCAGGCCACCGGGTTGCTCGAGGATCGCGGCTTGGTCGCCAACGTGGAAACTGTCAAGGGTGACGCGGACACCAAGGGCCAGGTGATCAAGCAGGACCCGACCCCCGGCCAGACCGTGGACAAGGGTTCCACGGTGATCATCACGGTCAACCAAGGGCCGGACACCGTGAAGATCCCGGACAATCTCGTGGGAATGAGCGTCGGTGACGCCCAGAAGGCGCTGGGGGACGCCGGTTTCACGAACGTGAAGACAGAAACGGCTACTGCGGGTCAGGATCCGACTGGCGCGCCCAAGGACGAAGTTCTCAGCGTTTCACCGCCCGGGGGCTCAGACGCCCAAACGGGCAGCGAGGTGCTGCTCACGATCGCCAGCGGGGAGGCAACCGTACCGAACTTCGGTTCGATGACAGTCGCGGAGGCCCAGGATTCCGCCTCGACGAACGGGTTCCGGATCAAGGTGATCCGCGAGGAGTCGACGGCTTCGCTGCCAGACACCATCTTCAAGCAGGATCCCGCCGCGGGAAGCAGTGCCGCACGCGACACCGAGGTCACCGTCTACGTCGCGGTCGCCCCTGTCCCCGCGACCGGTGCGGCGACCGCGCCCGCCGCACCGGAAGCAAGTGCACCGGCCGCGAGCTCAGGCGGAGGCAATCCGGGCTCAGCCACGACCCCCTGAGGTGCACCACATCCACGGACACTGGAATCATGAAGCTGCCGGGCACCCCCGGCGCTTGGGGCTCAGCCCCCTGACATCAGCTGGCTGACATCAGGGGGCTGAGTCCAGATGCCCGGCGCGGTGCGTCAGAGTCGCCGCAGACCGACAACCAGTTGGCCAGGATCTGATAGCCACCTTCGGTGAGCACACTCTCCGGGTGGAACTGCACCGCCTCCACTGCCAACGAACGGTGCTTGAGCGCCATGATTACCCCGGATTCGGATTGGCAGGTCACCTCGAGGCAGTCCGGCAGCGTGCTCGGGTCCAATGCCAACGAGTGGTAGCGGGTGACGGTCAGCGGACTGGGCAGCCCAGCAAAGACGCCCTGCTCGTGGTGATGAACCAATGAGGTTTTTCCGTGCAGCAGTTCGGGTGCCCGCCCGACCACCCCACCATAAGCGACCGCCATCGACTGCAAGCCCAGGCAGACACCGAAGATCGGCAGCCGGGATCCGTACTGCTCGATCAGCGAGATGCACACTCCGGCTTCCTCGGGGGTACCGGGGCCCGGGGACAACAGCACCCCGTCGAACTGGGCGGCCAGCTCGGTGCTGTCGAAGCGTTCGTCGTCGTTGCGCCACACCTGCACCTCGGCACCGATCTGGTTGAGGTACTGCACGATGTTGTAGACGAACGAGTCATAGTTGTCCACCACCAGAATGCGAGCCATGCCACCATTGTGGCCTAGCAGATTGTGGCGTACCAGACGGAGGAATAGTCAAGACCTGTGGATCGGCGTGTCACGCGGCTTGTTGATCACCTCCTGATTCGTCGGGTCGCTCGACGAGGATGCCCTTCTCGAACTTGGCTCCTGCCCGGACCAATGCGACGAGGTGGGGCGCGTTCACC
>JAGXHS010000098.1 GCA_024636075.1 Propionibacteriaceae bacterium | reverse complement strand
CGGATTCGTGATGCCTTCGGGAACGTGGGTGCTCAATTGTCAGCCTTCAGGTTGAGTGCGTGCACAAGCCCAGCAATCCTACCAGCTCAGTCACCGTTTCCTCGATTTGGCCATTCACCACCACGTGGTCGAACTCCTGCGCGTCGGCCAACTCAACGCGGGCGGTCTCCAGTCGACGGGCCTGCTGTTCGGGGGTCTCGGTGTCACGATCGGTCAGCCTGCGCACCAATTCTTCCCAGCTCGGCGGGGTGAGGAAGATGAACTGGGCGTTCGGCAGCGCCTGCCGCACCTGCCGTGCGCCCTGCAGGTCGATCTCCAGCAGCACGGTACGGCCCTCGGACGTCGCGTCCTGCACTGGTCTGCGCGGGGTGCCGTAGCGGGCTGAGCCGTGCACGGAGGCCCACTCCAGCAGACCATCGCTCGCGATCAGCTGGTCGAACTCATCGTCGGTGACGAACCAGTAGTCGTGTCCGTGGCGTTCACCGGGGCGCGCCGGGCGAGTCGTTGCGGAGATGGACACCACCAGCTCGGGGTGCTCGGCGCGCAACCTTTGGACCACTGTTCCCTTGCCCACCGCGGTGGGGCCGGAGATAACCGTGAGCGAACCGGTGGATGTGCTGCTGGAGTCAGTCATGATGCCAGCAGAATACGCACTCGGATTGAGCCCTATTCGGATTGAGCCCTATTCGGATTGAGCCCCCGAATTCAGCCTTATTCGAATTCAGCTTTGAGGCCTGCCACCTGATGACGGCCCAGACCCCGCGCTCGCCGGTTGCTGGCGATCTCGAGACGTTCCATGATGTCGGCGGCACGCTTCTCGCCGACCCGAGGCAGTGACTTGAGCAGGTCAACGACTTTCACGTGAGCCAGGACGTCATCAGCCGCAGCTGTGTCCAACGCCTCTGACAGATTGATCTCCCCAGCTCGCAACTTGGCCTTCAGAGCTGCTCGGGCGCGCCGCGCTTCAGTCGCAGCTGAGCGGGCCGCCTGCAGCTGCTCGGGGGACAAAGACGGTATTGCCACTATGCAACTCCAATCCCTTGACGACCACAGATGTGCGTCGCTTGTGTCACACGCTACCGCCAGAACGGCGTGATCGTTGGAAATCCCGGTGTTGAACCGTATTCCCATCAGGTGCGACGGATTGTCGTCAGTAGTCGATCAGACTGAACGCCGCCTCGCGCAGACTCTGCGCTGACGGTCCGGCAGCCAGAATCGCTCTGCTGGCAGCGGGCAGCACGCGATCGGCGGAGGTTGTGAACATCGACTCGATGTCGCTGATTCTTCCGCCCTGAAAGCCAATCCCGGGCACCAGCAATGAGCCGGTGTGCTGTGACAGGTTGACGCCGAGATCGTCGTGGGTGGCTCCCACCACCAGCCCGACATGGTTGCTGCCCGAGATCTCGTTCTCCCGCTGGGCGGCGTCCACGATCAGTTGAGCCACCACTGCCCCCTGCTCGTCGCGGGCCAGCTGGACGGTGTCGCCTTCAGGGTTGGAGGTGCGCGCCAGGACGTAGACTCCGCGACCCGTCTGCCGGGCCAGATCGAGCGCCGGACGCAGCGATTCGAAACCCAGGTAGGGGCTCACCGTCATCGCATCGGCCCGCAGTGTGGAATCGTCGCCCAGCCAGGCGCGGGCGTAGCCAGCCATGGTGGAGCCGATGTCGCCACGCTTGACGTCTGCGATCGACAGCGCTCCGGCCACGCGGATGTCAGCCAGTAGCCGTTCCAGAACTGCCATCCCCCTCGAACCGTGACACTCGAACAGGGCGACCTGCGGTTTGAAGACAGCAGCCACATCACCCAGTGCTTCGACCATGGTGCGCGAGCAGCGCTCGACGCCGTCGGCGTCATCATTCAGACCCCACTGGTGCAGGATCTGCGGGTGCGGGTCGATGCCCACGCAGAGGGCACCACGTTCGATGCGCAGCGCGCTCAGCCGTTGGTGGTAGCTGGACTCATTCTGGAGCGTGGGCATCTTTCCTCGCTGTGGCTGCGCCGATCTGGTGGATGAGTGCCGGCCCCCGGTAGATGAACCCGGTGTACAACTGGACGAGGGAGGCACCCGCGTCGAACATCGCCGAAGCGTCATCGGGTGTCATCACTCCCCCGACCCCGATCACCGGAAGGTCGGTGTGGGCAGTGATGTGGCGGACCACCTCGCGGGAACGGCGGGTCAGCGGCGCACCGGACAAACCACCGTTCTGCGAAGCCAATGCTGCGTCAGCGGTTGACACGTGGTCTCGCTGCAGGGTGGTGTTGGTGGCGATGATGCCGGAGACCCCCGCGGCGCTGCACACCTCCAGGGCCTCGTCGACGGCGGCGTCCGCGTGGTCGGGCGAGAGTTTGACGAATACCGGCACCGGGTTGTGCGGTGACAGCTGAACGGTGCGTCGCACCAACTCGGTCACCAGATCGACGAGGAACGAACGATCAGCCAATTGCCGTAGCCCGGGGGTGTTGGGGCTGGAGATGTTGATGGCGATGTAGTCGGCGAAGGGCTCAACTGCGTCGAGGGCGGCCAGGTAGTTGTCGGTCGCGTCGGCGAGGT
This sequence comes from Propionibacteriaceae bacterium, assembly GCA_024636075.1. Taxonomy (GTDB): domain Bacteria; phylum Actinomycetota; class Actinomycetes; order Propionibacteriales; family Propionibacteriaceae; genus JAGXHS01. The sequence continues at coordinate 4,115 of JAGXHS010000098.1, read as the reverse complement.
CGACCTCTTTGTTCTTGCCGATGGAGATGCCGAGCGGCAGCCCGAGAGTGGCGTCCCCCCGACTCACTCCCCATTGCCGGAGGCGAGCCGCCAGTGCTGCGGCGCCCTCGTTGTTGAATCCCATCCGGTTGATGATGGCGTTGCTGGAAATGAGTCGGAACATTCGCGGCTGCGGGTTGCCCGGTTGTGGCCGTGCGGTGACGGTTCCCAACTCGACATGGCCGAAGCCGAACGCTGCCCAGGCTCGGGCGGCGGTGCCGTTCTTGTCCAGCCCGGCGGCGAGACCGATGCGATTGGGGAAGTCGATCCCGGCGATCCGCACCGGATCCGAGGGCCGTCGGATCGGGATCCGTCGCCCATCAACACGGCCGAGAATCGCGATCATGCGATCGTGGGCAGCTTCCGGGTCACCATCTCCGATGCGGAACAGCGCCGGGCGCAGCAGACGCCGGTAGCCGGCGTCGACAGCCGAAGTAATCTTCGCCATCAACCCTCCACTGAGGCGAGACCGATCTCGATCTCTCGGGCCAGTTCCTGCAGCGAACCGACACCGATGTCGCCGCGCCGCAGTGCCTCGATGCCCTGCACTGCGGCTCCCAACCCTTGCACCGTGGTGATGCATGGAACGTCGGTCAGGATGGCTGCGGTGCGGATCTCGTAGCCGTCCGCGCGGGGGGCACCCCCGGGTGTCTGTCCTTGCGGTGTGTTGAAGATCAAATCGATCTGGAAGTCGAGGATCAGGTCCACGATCGTCGGTTCACCGTTGGGGCCTCGGCCCTGTGAATACTTGCGCACCGGGATGACCTCGACACCGTGTCGGCTGAGCACCGACGCGGTTCCCGCAGTCGCCAACAGGGTGAAGCCCAGATCCGCCAGTCGTTTCACCGGGAAAATGGCGTGGCGTTTGTCGCGGTTGGCGACCGAAACGAAGACCGTTCCGCTGGTTGGGAGTGAGCCGAATGCTCCCGATTGGCTCTTCGCGAAGGCATTGCCGAAGGTGCTGTCGAGACCCATCACTTCGCCGGTGGAACGCATCTCGGGGCCCAACACGGTGTCGACGCTGGTGCCGTCCGCGGTGCGGAACCTGTTGAACGGCATCACCGCCTCCTTGACCGCGATCGGTGTGCCGTACCAGACGGCGGCACCGTCGGTGTGCCGGCGAAGCAGTCCCTGCTCGCGCAGCTCGGCGATGCTCGCGCCGAGCATGATCAAGGTGGCGGCCTTCGCCAACGGGGTTGCGGTGGTCTTGGAGACGAACGGGACGGTCCGGGACGCGCGCGGGTTCGCCTCCAGCACATAGAGGGTGTCATTGGCCAACGCGTACTGGATGTTGATCAGCCCGCGGACGCCCACTCCTTGCGCGATGATCCGGGTGCTGCTTCGGATCCTGTCGACGATCTCCTCGCCGAGGGTGATCGGGGGCAGGCTGCACGCCGAGTCACCGGAGTGGATGCCTGCTTCCTCGATGTGCTCCATCACGCCGCCGAGGTACAGGTCGGTGCCGTCGAACAGGGCGTCCACGTCGATCTCGACGGCGTCATCGAGGAAGCGGTCCACCAGCACTGGGGAGGCAGGGCTGATCAGCGTCGACTCCTCGATGTAGCGGGCCAGCGAGGTCTCGTCGTAGACGATCTCCATGCCGCGGCCACCCAGCACGTAGCTGGGGCGCACCAGCACCGGGTAGCCGATCCGGTCAGCGACCTCACGGGCCTGTTCGAAGCTCTCGGCCATCCCGTGGTCGGGTGCCGGCAGGTTGCCCCTCGCCAGCACGGCACCGAAGGCACCTCGTTCTTCAGCCAGATGGATGGCCTCGGGGCTGGTGCCGATGATCGGCAGGCCGGCGTCCTTGAGCGATTGGGCCAGCTTCAGCGGCGTCTGGCCACCGAGCTGGACGATCACCCCAGCCACCGGACCAGCGGCACACTCGGCCCGATACACTTCCAGCACGTCCTCCAGGGTGAGCGGCTCGAAGTACAACCGGTCGGAGGTGTCGTAGTCGGTGGACACGGTTTCGGGGTTGCAGTTCACCATCACCGACTCGTACCCGGCTGCGCTCACCGCCATCGCGGCGTGCACGCAGGAGTAGTCGAACTCGATGCCCTGACCGATACGGTTCGGACCGGAACCGAGGATCAACACGGCAGGCTTCTGCCTCGGCTGCACCTCGTTCTCCTCGTCGTAGGAGCTGTAGTGGTACGGCGTGTGCGCGGCGAACTCGGCGGCACAGGTGTCGACGGTCTTGTAGACCGGACGTACTCCCAGAGCCCAGCGGACGCCGCGGACCACTTCTGGGGACATCCGACGGATGTCGGCGATCTGGCCATCAGAGAAGCCGTGCCGCTTCGCAGTCCGCAACAGATCGCGTGTCAGGTCGGTGGCCTGGGCCAGGTCGGTGGCGATGTCGACGAGGATCATCAACTGGTCCAGGAACCACGGGTCGATCCCGGTGGCTTGATGGACCCGCTGGGGGCTGATCCCGGCCCGCAATGCGCGCACCACCACACCCAGTCGACCGTCGTGCGGCCGGGCCGCCGACGTCAGCAACTGCTCGTCGGTCTCGGTGATCTCACTGACGAAGTCGAATGGGGCGCGTGGGTCCTCCAACGAGCGCAACGCCTTGCCCAGTGCCTCGGTGAAGTTGCGCCCCAGCGCCATCGCCTCACCCACGGACTTCATGTGGGTGGTGAGGGTGGAGTCGGCAGCAGGGAACTTCTCGAAAGCGAATCGAGGCACCTTGACCACGACGTAGTCGAGGCTGGGCTCGAAGCTGGCTGGCGTCTCAGTGGTGATGTCGTTGTCGATCTCGTCGAGGGTGTAGCCGACGGCGACCTTGGCTGCGATCTTGGCGATCGGGAAGCCGGTCGCCTTGGAAGCCAACGCCGAGGACCGTGAGACCCGCGGGTTCATCTCGATCACGATCATTCGGCCGTCCGCCGGGTTGATGGCGAACTGAATGTTGCAACCACCGGTGTCGACCCCGACTGCGCGGATGACCTTGATGGCGACGTCGCGCATGTGCTGATACTCGCGGTCGGTGAGGGTCAGGGCCGGCGCCACGGTGATCGAATCTCCGGTGTGCACACCCATCGGGTCGAGATTCTCGATGGAGCAGATGATGACGACGTTGTCGGCCTGGTCGCGCATCAGCTCCAGTTCGTACTCCTTCCACCCGAGGATGGATTCCTCGATCAGCACCTCGGTGACCGGCGAAGCAGCCAGACCTGTGCCCGCGATCCGGCGTAGTTCGGTCTCCGTGTGGGCGAAACCGGAGCCCGCCCCACCCATGGTGTAGCTGGGGCGCACCACCAGCGGATAGCCCAATTCGTCAGCTGCGCTGACCACCTCGTCCATCGTGTGGCACACCTCGGAGCGGGCCACCTCGGCAGTGCCGTGGGCCAGTTCGAGAGACAGGACGATCTGCTTGAACTGTTCCCGGTCCTCACCGCGCTGGATCGCCTCGATGGAGGCACCGATCAGTTCCACGCCATAGCGTTCCAGGACGCCAGATTCATGCAGCGCGACCGCGGTGTTCAACGCGGTTTGACCACCCAGGGTGGCGAGCACCGCATCCGGGCGTTCCTTGGCGATCACCTTCTCCACGTACTCCGGGGTGATCGGCTCCACATAGGTGGCATCGGCGAACTCGGGGTCGGTCATGATCGTCGCCGGATTGGAGTTCACCAGGATCACCCGGAACCCCTCCTCGCGCAGCACCCGGCAGGCCTGGGTGCCGGAGTAGTCGAATTCGGCCGCCTGCCCGATCACGATGGGCCCCGACCCGATCACCAGGATCGACGAGATGTCCTTCCGACGTGGCATCAGACACCCTTCCCTTCACTACGATCCGGCGAGCCAGGTGAACCCTCGGGGGGTTCGACGGGGGTCGTCCCCCCTGCCGCGGATGAGCCGCGAGCAGCCGCGGGGGTTTCGAGGGGGGTCGTCCCCCCTCCGGAGGTGTTGCCCAGCAGATCCTGCGAGGCAGGTGAGCCCTCCTGGGGCGAACCGGTACGCCGAGCTGAGGCGGGGGATTCGACGGGGGTCGTCCCCCCTGCCGCGGATGAGCCGCGAACAGCCGCGGAGGGTTCGAGGGGGGTCGTTCCCCCTCCGGATGTGTT
>JAGXHS010000097.1 GCA_024636075.1 Propionibacteriaceae bacterium | reverse complement strand
TTCCGGTGCAGACCGGAAAGCTCGGGGACGTCCAAATCAGTGACCGCGAGAACACAGCCATCGCCGAGAAGTCAGCGATTGCCCTTGCCGCGGTGCGGCTGCTGCCCGCCAATGCTCAAGGCTCGCTGATCCTGGACGCCGGCACCACCACCGCCCAGGTGGCCCGAGAGATCCCCCCCGGCGATTGGACGATCTTCACCAACTCGTTGCCCATCGCCAGCCTGCTCTCCCAACGCAAGGACGTGGACCTGCAACTGCTCGGCGGCCACGTCCGCGGCGTCACTCAGGCAGCAGTTGGCGCAACGACCCTGGCGCTGCTCAGGGTGCTGCGCGTTGACATGGCCTTCATCGGCACCAATGGCTTTACGATGGAGCACGGCTGTTCCACTCCGAACCCGGCAGAGGCGCAGGTCAAGGCCCAGATGGTGCGTTCAGCCCGACGGGTGGTGGCCGTCACCGACTCCCGCAAGCTGGGTGTCGAAGAAACCGTCAGTTTCGCAGACGCGGAGCACATCGATGTGCTCGTCACTGACGAGGGCATCCCAACATCCCTGCAAGGGAAACTTCAGCACTCTCGAATCGAGGTTGTCATCGCATGATCATCACACTCACCCCGAACCCCAGCCTGGACCGGACCGCCCAGGTTGCCGAACCTCTCACCCGCGGCGATGTCCATCGTCTTCGGGACATCACCAGCCAGCCCGGCGGCAAAGGCGTCAATGTCGCCCGGGTGATCCACATGGCGGGCCAACCGGTCAAAGCGCTGTTGCCGGCCGACGACGACGACGACGTGCTGCGCGGCCTGCGCACCCGTGGGGTCGAGTACCAGAACATCGGCACCGGCTCCCCCATCCGGGCGAATCTCACGATCACCGAGCCCGACGGCACCACCACCAAGCTGAACGAACCCGGCGCAGAGCTGACCGCCAGCACCGTGAACGCACTCCAGGACGCAGTGATCGATGCCGCATCGGGAGCCCACTGGGCAGTGCTGTCCGGATCTCTGCCGCCCGGCGCACCAGTGGACTGGTACGGCCAGTTGGTACAGGCGCTGCGGAAGACCTCCGTGAAGATCGCCGTCGACACCTCCGACGAGCCGTTGATGGCGCTCGCGTCGGCGCTGCCGGCGGGCGCCCCGGATCTGATCAAACCCAACTCCGAGGAACTGGGCCAGCTGTGCGGTCAGGACGGCCAACAGCTGGAATCAGCCGCACTGGCCGGTGACTACACGCCGATCCTCTCGGCGGCACGATCACTCGTCGAGCAGGGCATCTCCGCGGTGCTGATCACCCTCGGCGGCGCGGGTGCACTACTGGTCACCGCCGATGGCGCCTGGCGAGCCGCCGCTCCGGCGGTCGCGGTGAAATCCACTGTCGGCGCGGGCGACTCAGCTCTGGCCGGCTACCTGCTGGCGGAGGTGTCCGGCGCCGATCCCGCGGATCGTCTTCGAAACGCCATCGCCTACGGATCCGGCGCCGCCGCACTTGCCGGCTCCACCTTGCCCCGACCAGACCAGGTCGACGTCAGCGCCGTTGACGTCACCGAACTCTGATTTCCGAACGCACGTAAAAGGCAACCAACCGACCAAGAAACGAAAGGACCACCATGACAGATCAGAAGTCACTGATCGAACCGGGGCTCGTTGCCCTGGATGTCGATCTGGGCTCCACCAAGGAAGAGGTGATCCGTGGCCTGGCAGGCATCGTCGCGGACACCGGACGCGCCGAGGCCGAGGGCCTCGGCAACGACGCGATGGAACGCGAAGGCAAGTCGGCCACCGGCATGCCCGGCGGTTTCGCCATCCCGCACTGCCGCTCCGCAGCAGTGAACACCGGATCGCTCGGGTTCGCGCGGCTGTCGAACCCGGTCGACTTCGGCGACAAGGGCGGCCCGGCCGATCTGGTTTTCCTGATCGCAGCTGCTGAATCCGGCGGCGCAGACCACATGAAGCTGCTCACCAAACTGGCTCGTGCCCTGGTCAAGAAGGACTTCCTGGACAACCTGCGTTCAGCAGAGTCCGAAGATCGGATTGTCGAACTGGTTCGCGGCGTCGTGGAGCCCCAGACCGATGCCGCGAGCAGCAAGGAGTCGGCCGGAGCCGCTGAAGGCACACCCGCACCGTCGTCATCGGGTGACAAGAAGACGATCGTGGGTGTCACCGCCTGCCCCACCGGCATCGCGCACACCTACATGGCGATGGACTATCTCACCAATGCCGGCCAGGACATGGACGTCGAGATGATCATCGAGCCGCAGGGCTCGAGCGCGACCGAGTGGATCAGCCAGAAAGACATTGACCGGGCAGATGCAGTCATCTTCGCCACGGATGTCGGGGTCAAGGAGAAGGGTCGCTTCGCCGGCAAGCCGGTCATCGAATCCGGCGTCAAACGTGCCATCAACGAGCCGCAGAAAATGATCGAAGAGGCTCTGGCCGCCGCCAACAATCCCAATGCACGCACGGTTGCCGCAAGCTCCGACGGCTCCGACGGCTCCGGCGAGGCCGGCACCGAAGGCAAGCAACTCGGCTGGGGCAAGCGAATCCAGCAGGCGCTGATGACCGGTGTCTCGTACATGATTCCGTTCGTCGCCGCTGGTGGTCTGCTGATTGCGCTCGGCTTCCTGTTCGGCAGCTACCAGATCCCGTTCGTGGCCGATCACATCCTCGGCAACTTCTCGATCGTCGACCTGCCGACCTTGTCCGACGTCACCGGAGCAGCAAACGATGCCGGTCAGGCGCTCTTCCCGGCAACACAGACCGATGTCCTGCCGGGAAGTGGGATCCTGCTCTATCTGGGCGCCGCACTGTTCAAGCTCGGTAGTCTCGCGTTCGGCTTCCTGGTTCCGGCTCTGGGTGGCTACATCGCTTTCGCCCTTGCTGACCGCCCGGGCATCGCCCCCGGTTTCGTCGCTGGCGCACTGGCCGGCTACATCGGCGCCGGTTTCATCGGTGGTCTGGTCGGCGGTCTGATCGCTGGCTTCGCGGCCGCCTGGATCGGCAGCCTCTCAGTCCCCCGCTGGCTCAAGGGTCTGATGCCGGTGATCATCATCCCGCTGGGCGCGACTCTGGTCACGGGACTGCTGATGATCTTCGTACTGGGACGTCCACTGGCCGATCTCACCACCTGGCTCGGCGACACCCTCAACGGCATGAGCGGCTCCTCCGCGGTGGTGCTGGGCATCATCCTCGGTCTGATGATGTGCTTCGACCTCGGGGGCCCGGTGAACAAGGCGGCGTACCTGTTCGCCACAGCCGGGCTGGCCGTGGACAATCCCGCCTCGTTGAAGATCATGGCTGCCGTGATGGCCGCCGGCATGGTGCCCCCGATTGCGATGGCACTGTCCACCCGGCTGCGTCCGAAGCTGTACACCGACTACGAAATCGAGACCGGCGACGCCGCCTGGTTGCTGGGTGCCTCCTTCATCACGGAAGGCGCTATTCCGTTCGCGGCCGCTGATCCGCTGCGGGTGATCCCTTCGATGATGGTCGGCGGCGCGCTCACCGGGGCGCTGACGATGGGCCTCGGAGTAGCATCCAAGGCACCACACGGTGGCATCTTCGTGTTCTTCGCCATCGACAAGTTCTGGGGCTTCCTGCTGGCCATCGTGCTGGGTGCCATCGTGTCCGGTGTGACAGTCACGGCACTCAAGTCGATCTCAAGGGCAAAGGCGGACCGTGTGGCGGTGGAGGCCTGAACCACCCACACGATCCATGAGCAGCCGATAGGCTGAAGAAAAGACAGAAAGGAAGTACCCCAATGGCAAGCAAGACTGTGACCGTGGGTTCATCAGTTGGCCTGCACGCTCGCCCGGCAGCGATCATTGCCGAAGCCGCTGGCGACTACGACGACGACATCACCCTGGAAGTTGAAGGCGGCGAAGAGCCGGTGGACGCAGCCTCTCCGTTGATGATCATGACGCTGGGCGCCGAGAAGGGCGCCAGCGTGACAGTGGAATCCGACAACGAGGAAGCTGTGGAGAAGATCGCCGCTCTGATCGAGTCCGATCTCGACGCTGATTGATCAACTGACAACACGCGACTGCGGCAGGTACCCACGGGTGCCTGCCGCAGTCGCGTTTCCTGACAGGTGGTCCCTGTGCGGCCACCGGCTGTGGATCATCTTCACCGGTTGGACCCCTGCGCCATACTGGATCCGATGTCTGGCCCCCTGATCGTTCAATCCGACCGAACCTTGCTGCTGGAGGTCGGCCACCCTGCCGCCGAGGAATGCCGCAACGCCATTGCCCCCTTCGCGGAGCTGGAACGTGCCCCCGAGCACATGCACACCTACCGGATCACGCCGCTGGGGTTGTGGAATGCCAGGGCCGCCGGACACGACGCCGAACAGGTCGTCGACGCGCTGCTGACCCATTCGCGTTACCCGGTGCCCAGCAACCTCTTGATCGACGTCACCGAGACGATGGGCCGATACGGCCGGCTTCGGATCGAAAAACACCCCAACCACGGTCTGGTGCTGGTCACCACCGACCGGGCAGTGCTCACGGAGGTGCTGCGCAGCGCAAAGGTCAAGGGTCTGGTCGGTTTCCGCATCGACGAGGATTCGGTCATCGTGCACCCGAGCGAACGCGGCAACCTGAAACAGGTGCTGCTGAAGTTGGGATGGCCCGCAGAGGACCTGGCCGGCTACGTGAACGGTGAACACCACGACATCGAACTTGTCCAGGATGGCTGGACGTTGCGCGAGTACCAACGCCTCGCTGCCAGTAGCTTCGCCGCCGGTGGATCGGGTGTGGTGGTGCTCCCTTGCGGCGCCGGCAAGACAATCGTCGGCGCCACCGCGATGGCGGATGCCGCGTGCACCACACTGGTGCTGGTCACCAACACCGTTGCGGCCCGGCAATGGCGAGACGAACTGATCCGGCGCACCTCTCTCACTGCCGATGAGATCGGCGAGTACTCCGGTGCGGTGAAACAGATCCGCCCGGTGACGATCGCCACCTACCAGGTACTGACCACCAAGCGCGGTGGCGTCCAACGCCATCTCGAACTGTTCGACGCCCGCGACTGGGGCCTGATCATCTACGACGAAGTGCACCTGCTACCGGCGCCGGTGTTCCGAATGACCGCAGACCTGCAGGCCCGCCGACGGTTGGGGCTGACCGCCACCCTGGTCCGGGAGGACGGTCGGGAAGCCGACGTCTTCTCCCTGATCGGGCCGAAGCGCTTCGATGCGCCCTGGCGCGAGATCGAGTCCCAGGGCTACATCGCCCCAGCCGACTGCGTCGAGGTGCGGGTCACTCTGGACGAGGCCGAACGGATGGCCTGCGCCACCGCCGAGCCAGAGGTCAGGTACCGGCTGGCCTCCACATCACACAGCAAGACTGAAGTCGCGATGGAACTGGTGGAACGGCACCGCGGCCAGCCGACCCTGGTGATCGGCCAGTACGTCGACCAGCTGGAAGACTTGGCGGACCGACTGGACTGCCCCCTGATCACGGGTTCCACCACCACTCGTCAGCGGGAGAAGCTCTACCAACAGTTCCGTGACGGCGAAATCAAGCTACTGGTGGTCAGCAAGGTCGCGAACTTCTCCGTCGACCTACCCAGTGCCGAAGTGGCCATCCAGGTCTCCGGAGCCTTCGGTTCCAGGCAGGAGGAGGCCCAGCGGCTCGGTCGGCTGCTGCGTCCCAAGGGCGGTATCAGTGCACGGTTCTACGCGGTGGTGTCCCGGGACACGGTTGATGCCCAGTTCGCGATGCATCGTCAGCGATTCCTCACCGAACAGGGCTACGCCTACCGGATCATCGACGCCGAGGAGATCTGAGACCTCACCCGGCTTCAGCCCGGTCAGAGGTTGTCGCGGCCGCTGGCGGATCAGTCCTGAGCTCCGCCCAATTCCTGTTGGCGTGCGGGTCGGGCCTGCAGCTGACGGAGGTAAGGAACAGCGCTATTCGACGGCCAGCCGCAGGTCGCCCAGAGAGTGGATCAATCGCGTCTGGGGCGCGTGGAACGTCTCGGTCGCGGCGCTCCAGATCAGCGCCGCGTCCACCCCGACCGCGTTGGCTGCCTGGGCGTCAATCGGGCGATCGCCGATCGCAAGGCATTCCTCCCGCCGCAGGTGATGGCGTTCCAGCATCAACCGATACATGCTCGGATCAGGCTTGCGCGGATACCCGTCCGGGGCGCAGATCATGTCATCGACAAAGATTCCGCGGGTCTCCAGCAACGACGCTGCACTGTCCCGTTCGCGGTGGGTGATCACCACGTTCAGACCACCCGACGCACGGACCCGGTCGATCAGGTCCTCGGCACCTGCCATCACTTCCGGTGGGTCATCCAACCAGCGCCTCTTCAACGCGACGATCGCTGCACGCAGTTGCTCCTCGGTCACCGGATACCGCTCTGCCAGCCGAGTCACTGCCACCGAGGTGGACTGTCTGGTCAGCCCTTCCACCTCGCCCGGTTCCACCTGGCCGCCGGCATCCCGGACAGTGTCGGCGAGGATCCGGTCGGTTGCCGGGTAGGTGTCGAACAAGGTGCCGCCCATGTCCCAGATCAGGTGCTTGTACCTCACGTGTCCATTCTCATTCACCGAGCCCGGATATTCCTGCACCGAGCCTGTTGGATGTGGACAGGTCGGGATGATGCACCCGTTCGACTGGCGATCGGCAGTTCACGGACACGCGCCACGACGACATCAGGCCGTGAACGACGTATCGTCACATCCTGCGACCACCACGGAATGAAAGCGCAGGAACCCACATGACAACCACGACTCCGCTCGTGATCGCCGCGCACGGCACTCGCGACCCCGAAGGCACCCGCGCCAGCCGCGATCTGCTCGAGTTGGTGCGCGCCAAACTGCCCGACACCCAGATCGAGTTGGGTTTCGTGGAACTGGACGAACCGACGGTGAGCGAGGCGGTCGCCTCGGTGCTGGATGCCGATGACCCACACGCCGTGGTGGTGCCGTTGATGGTCGGTACCGGTGGTCACGTCCGCAGCGACATTCCCAACGCCATCACCGAGGGCACCGTCGGGTATCCAGGTGCCGACGTCGGCTACGCCGAGCCACTGGGTGATCACCACCTGCTGCGTGAGGCGTTGACCGAACGAATTGTCGAGGCGATCGGGGACTGGGAGCCGAAGGACACCGCGGCGATCGTGCTGGGTCGAGGGGCAAGGGTTCCCGAAGCCAATGCCAACCATGCCCGACTGGCGCGCCTGGTCTATGAGGAATTGCGCGTGTCCCGGGTGTTGCCGGCATTCATCCAGGTCACCAGGCCGTCCGTGCCGGAAGCCTTGAACGACGCCTACGCGGTGGGCGCGCGACAGATCGTGATCGGGGCGAACTTCCTGTTTCCCGGCATGCTGCAACGCTGGCTGACCGAGCAGGTCGACACCTGGTGCGTCGCGCACCCGGACGCCGAGGTGCGGATCGCCGGAGTCATCGGCGCCTGCGACCAACTCGCCCAGGTGGTGGTGGACCGCTACCACGGAGCACAGAGTGATCCCAGGCCCGCCGCCGGGTCACCAGCATTTCTGACCGGTCTGCTGCTGCATGACCGCGACGTCCTGGTCGTGGGCGCCGGAAGGGTGGCCGACCGGCGGATTCCCCGATTGGTGGAGGCCGGGGCGAAGATTCGGATCGTCTCCCCCACGCTGAGCATCAGGTTGCGTCGGCTGGCGCGTTCGGGTGCCGTGACCTGGATCCAGCGAGGCTTCACCGATGATGATCTCAAAGGCGCCTGGTTCGTGATGGCGCTGTCCAACGATCCGCAGGTGAACGCCCAGGTCGCCAACGGCGCCGAACAGCGACACACCTACTGTGTCCGCGCCGATGACGCCCGGTTGGGCAGTGCCTGGACTCCGTCGGTGGATCGTGCCGGTGGCATGACAGTCGCGGTCATCGGGCAACGTGATCCCCGCCGTTCAGCAACCGTGCGCGACGAGTTGCTGCGGGTGCTGCAGGGCTGATGGGCGTGCGCACCCGAGCAGGCACCCCATAGCCTGTCGAACCATGACTTCTGGAAGGCATTGCGATGCGTAGCGAACTGACGCCCGGCGAGGTGGTCCTGGTCGGAGGCGGCCCGGGCGACCCGGATCTCATCACCGTCGCGGGTCTGCGGGCGATCCAGCAGGCCGACGTGATTGCCTACGATCACCTCTCCCCGGCGGAGGTACTTGCCGATGCCAAGCCCGGAGCCGAACTGGTGAGCGTCGGCAAGATTCCTCGTGGGCGAGGGACACCTCAGACCGAGATCAACGCCCTGCTGGTGGATCGGGCGCAGCGTGGGCTGCGCGTGGTCCGGCTCAAGGGGGGTGACAACTTCGTCTTCGGTCGTGGCGGAGAGGAGTGCGAAGCCTGCATTGCGGCGGGAGTTGCGGTCCGAGTGATTCCGGGCGTCACCTCAGCGGTCGCAGTGCCCGGGGTGGCTGGCATTCCGCTGACCCACCGCACCCTGACCCAGGCCTTCACCGTCGTCTCCGGTCACGTCCCGCCCGATGATGAGCGCAGCACGCTGGACTGGGATGCGATCGCCCGCGCCAACACCACCATCGTGATCCTGATGGGAGTGCACAACCTTGCCGCAATCACCGACCGGTTGACGTCCGCCGGACTCCCGCCGAACACTCCGGCCGGCATCGTCTGCAGGGGCACCCGTGATGACGAACTCGTGCTGCGCGGATCGCTGATTGACATCGCTCAGCGAGCGAGTGACGACGGCGTGGTACCTCCGGCGATCGTGGTGGTCGGTGCTGTCGCCGCACTGGACCTCACTTCTCGCTGAGCTGGGCCCCCACCTCATTCCGCAGCAACTGGTCTGGCCAGCCGGGTGGTGGCAACCAGAGCCATTCCCCTGGGACCCATCCCGCTCACGTCCCGATCGTCCTCAGCATCCGTGAAGCCGCCGCAGACACCTCGAGGCTAGGCTGCCGGAGTGACCGATCCCGCAGATGTGCCGCCCGGCATCCAGCCGGTCACCGCTGCCGGGTACCCGCATCTGATGAGTCCGCTGGCTCTCGGCTCACTCACCCTGTCGAACAGAGTGGTGATGGGGTCAATGCATCTGGGTCTCGAGGACAAGAGCCGTGATCTGGATGCTTTGACCGCCTTCTACCTGGCTCGTGCCCGCGGCGGCGTCGGTCTGATCACCACCGGCGGCTTCTCCCCGAACCGCGCCGGGGTGCTCTACCCGGGAGCCGGACGGGTCACGGAAGGGCTGGCCGACGACCACCGCGCCATGACTGATGCGGTGCGCAGCGCGGGCGCAGCGATGCTGCTGCAATTGCTGCATGCCGGCCGCTACTCGTACCATCCACTGTCGGTGTCAGCATCAAGCTCGAAATCCCCCATCACCCCGTTCAGAGCTCTGACGCTGAGCGATCGAGGGGTGGTGAGCACCATCGATTCGTTCAGCAAGGCAGCGGAACTGGCGGCCCGGGCCGGTTATGCCGGAGTCGAGGTGATGGGATCAGAGGGCTATCTGATCAATCAATTCCTCGCCCCCCGCACCAATCACCGCACCGATCGCTGGGGTGGCTCAGCTGCAGACCGGCGACGCTTCGCCACCCGCATCGTGCAGGCGATCCGTGCGGCCACCGGACCAGACTTCCTCATCTCCTTCCGCCTGTCGTTGGCCGACCTGGTGTCCGAGGGCCAAACCTGGCAGGAGGTCACCGATCTGGCCCACGAACTGGTGGACGCAGGCGTCACCCTGCTCGGCACCGGCATCGGCTGGCACGAATCCCGAGTGCCGACCATCGCGACCAGCGTGCCGCGGGCAGCATTCGCCGAACTGACCGCCAGGCTGCGCCAGGAAGTCTCCGTCCCGGTGGTCGCCGCCAATCGGATCAACACTCCCGAGGTCGCCGAACGGTTGCTGGCCGAGGGGAGCGCCGATCTGGTGCAGCTGGCGCGCCCCCTGTTGGCTGATCCGGATTTCGTGGGCAAGTCGCGAGCAGGCAACGCCGATGCGATCAACACCTGCATCGCCTGCAACCAGGCCTGTCTGGATCGCACCTTCACTCGAGAGCCAGCCTCCTGCATGGTGAATCCGATGGCTGGACGGGAAACCGAGCTGGTGATCGAACCGGCCACGCGCTCGCTCAGGGTCGCCGTGGTGGGCGCCGGACCAGCCGGGCTGGCCGCAGCCTGCACGGCCGCCGAGTGCGGTCACCGGGTGGAGCTCTTCGAGTCCAGCAACCACATCGGCGGGCAGTTCGATCTGGCACGCCGGATTCCCGGCAAGGAGGAGTTCGCCGAGACCCTGCGCTACTTCACCCACCGGATCAGCACCTCCGGGGTGAGGCTGCACCTGAACAGCACCGCCACCGTCGAACTGCTGCGGGAATTCGACGTGGTGCTGTTGGCGAGCGGCGTGCGGCCGCGCATCCCCGACATCATCGGCGTGGATCACCCAAGCGTGCTCTGCTACCCCGAGGTGCTGACCGGCGCCATCGTCGGCCAGCGGGTGGCGATCATCGGTGCAGGCGGCATCGGAGTGGACGTGGCCGAGTTCCTGACCCATTCCGCGGGTCACCAGGATGATCTGGCGAATTGGCAGCGGCGGTGGGGCGTCACCGATCCTGCCGATACGCGCGGCGGTGTCATGACACCGGAGCCGCCCGACCCGGCCCGCACCGTTTACCTGCTGCAGCGTCGACCCGGGCGCATCGGCGCCACCTTGGGCACCACCACCGGATGGATCCATCGCGCCTCACTGCGGGCTTCCGGAGTGCAGCAGATCAGCTCAGTGACCTACGAACGCATCGACGACGAAGGCCTGCACATCACCGTGGCACCATCCGGCAGTCCCCTCACCCGACGTCTGCCCCGCATGCCCCGCATACTCCGTCAGACCCGCATTCTGGCCAAGCAGGCCGCAGCACTGCTGCCGACAACCGGAAAGGCCGAACCCAGGATCCTCCCGGTGGACACCGTGGTGCTCTGCGCCGGACAGGAATCCGTCACCGACATGCAGGCAGAACTGATGGCCCTGGGCGTACGGGTCCATCTGGTGGGTGGTGCCGACGTGGCCCACGAACTGGATGCCGTGCGCGCGATCGAGCAGGGCACCCGGGTCGCTGCCGGGCTGGGTCGGTGAACGCTCGAACCGGAGCCGCTCTGACCGCTGTCCATCGGGGCCGCAACGGCCCCCTCATCCGCCCTGCGACAGGGCCACGGTTGATTCCTCCATCTCGCCAAGGTCAACCGCCGTCGAACCATCGCCGGCGAACAAAGCCGCCAGTTCATCCGGCCAGACCCACAACGAGGCCACCTCGTCCATGGTGAACCACCCATGATCTGACAAGGTGATCTGCTCCTGAGGAGTGTGCCCGGAGACGTCGATCGCGAAGCGGTCCACGTCGACAGCGAAGAAGGTCTCGTGCTGCACCAGGATCTGGTCGGAATAGCCGTGCGTCACGGTTCGCTCCGCGATCGGCCCAACCAGCTGATCCTCGATGATCCGCAAACCGGTCTCCTCGAACAACTCCCGTACTGCGGCCTCCCGTGGGGTCTCGCCCACGTCGATTCCTCCGCCGGGAGTGACCCACCACCGCGAGCCGGGTAGTCCCGGGTCGGTGTCACAGAACAACAACACCGCGCCCTCGGCGCGCACGAGCACCCTGGCTGCTGAACGCCGCCTGGTGGGACGCTGTCCGGGGGGAACCGGCTGGAACCGTCGTTCGCGGAAAGTCATCTGCACACTCCTGAATCTGGTCACTTCCGACCCTAGCCTCGCCATTCCACCCGCCGAGGGAGACTGAGCCGGATCCGGCGGTGGTGAGAAAACCACCGCCACTTCGTGCTCCGGTGCCATGGCGCCAAGCAGTGGCCAACGCGAACTGATGTGTCACCAGTCATGACCTTCTGCCAGGTGCCGCGATGCGCGATGAGTATTGTGGGCCAGTGCAGATCAGGCCAGTGCAGATCAGAGCAGTGGAGTACGACGATCCCCACGTGCAGTTGTTCGTCGACCAGATCCAGGGCGAGTATGCCCGGATTTACGGCGCTGGCGATGACACCGACCTGACAGCCGACACCTTCCACCCGGTGATGCCGGGCAGCAGGAAGCCGCTGTCGACGTTCTTCGTCGGCTACGAGGGCGCCGAACCGGTGACGATGGGCGGCTGGAGGCTGCTGGACGCCGACCTACTCCGTGGCGACTCACCCGGTACGGCGAAGATCATCACCGAGGTGAAACGGATGTATGTCGCGCCCGGGTACCGCCGACGAGGCTTGGCCCGTGACATGCTGCGGCATCTGGAACGTGATGCCGCCAGCGCTGGTGCGGAACAGATGCTCATCATGACCGGCCAGCGGCAGCCCGCGGCGGTCGCGCTGTATCGGTCCGAGGGATATTCCGACGTGGACGGGCACGGCTGGTCGCAGTACGTGGACAGTGAATTCGCCGTGCACCTGGGCAAGGCGCTGCGCTGATCCGGCGGCAGCCGCAGCGAGCGGCTACCCGCTGGCCAGAGCGTCGGCATGCGCGACGGTGGCGTCGATCAAGGTTCGCCAGGTGTGTACGAGCGGCGCATCGACATAGGCCTTGTAGGAGCCCTGCGGTCGAGCGGCCCGCCCGATCTGGAATGACCTGACACCAGCCCTGGTCAACCATGGGACGTGCTCGGGCATCAGCCCTCCCCCGGCCATTATCACCGCCGCTTGCTGCGGATCCTCGTTGGCACGCAGCAACACCTCGTCCAACCCGAACTCCACCCCTCGGGGCGACCCGGCCGTCAACACCTGGTCCAAGCCCGGTAGCTGGCGCAGCGCACGCCAGGCGTGGTTGAAGTCGAAGACATGATCGACTGCCCGGTGGAAGGTCCAGCGCACCGGCGCCGACTCGGCGAGCGCCACGCAGACTTCCTGGTCGATCTCGCCATGACCGTTGAGAAAACCGAAGACCACACCATCGGCGCCCGCCTCCAGATAGCTCGACAGCAGACCGACGAGCCGGGTGAATTCGCCGCCGTCGGTACCGAACCCCTCGCGAAGGCGCACAATCGGGCGGATCTGGATACTGGTCGCGGCCCGCACCTGTTCCACCAGCCCAGGCTCGGGCGACATGCCTCCGTCGTCGAGGTTGCCGACCAGCTCGATTCGGTCGGCGCCCCCGTCCTGGGCGCGGCCGGCGTCGGCCTCGTGCAGAGCGATCACTTCCAACAGGCCCCCCATGAGATGATCATGCCGCCTGTGCGACTGTTGTCTCGCGCGACACGTCGCTGCGCCGCCGCATCGGATCGACGGCTCCCTAGACAGTTCCGCAAATGCGGAACTAGGGTTCCTTCCATGATGCAATTGCGGATCTCGGAAGCAGCGGAGCTGTTGGGTGTCAGTGATGACACGGTACGCAGGTGGGTGGACGCGGGACGGGTGCGAGCCGATCTGGACGACGCCGGACGCAAAGTCATTGCTGGCTCCGAACTGGCGGCGTTCGCGGTGGAGTTGCATGCCGGTCGTCGCGGCGAGTCCAGCCACCACCGCTCCGCGCGCAACCAGTTCCGTGGCATCGTGACCGCCATCCGCAGCGACCCTGTGATGTCCCAGGTGGAGATGCAGTGCGGGCCGTACCGGGTGGTGTCGCTGATCTCCACCGAAGCCGTCAATGATCTTGCACTCGAAGCGGGATCAGTCGCCGTCGCCCAGGTGAAAGCCACCAATGTCACGATCGAGTCTTCGGGCCGAGGCGAACGGTGATGAGCCGACGGGTCCGCAGCGCCCTCGTGGTTGGCTGCGCGACACTGGCCACAAGCCTGACCGCTTGCGGTTCGGACAGCGCCCCCGCAGCCAATCAGGACAGCAGACCAGCCCCGGTGACGGTCTTCGCTGCGGCTTCCCTGACCACGGTGTTTCCCAGGATCGCAGAACTCGAACCGGAGTTGGACGTGCGATTCTCCTTCGACGGATCAGCCACGCTGGTCGATCAACTCGCCGCCGGCGCCCCGGCCGACCTGCTGGCCACAGCTGACGAGACCACGATGGACAGGGCCACCGCCGGTGGACTCGTCCTCGACGATCCGATGATCTTCGCCACCAACGAGCTGACCCTGATCGTGCCGAAGGACAATCCGGGCAAGATCACCGGCGTGAACCAGTCCCTCGACGGCAAGAAGCTCGTGGTCTGCGCACCGGAGGTGCCGTGCGGGCGAGCCACTCAGCGACTGGCGAAGAAACTCGGTGTCACGCTGACACCGGTCTCGGAGGAGTCCAAGGTCACCGACGTGCGCGGAAAGGTCGAATCCGGCGAAGCAGACGCAGGCATCGTCTACACGACCGACGCAGCCGTAGTGAGCGACCGGGTGCGCGCCTTCAGCATTCCCGGTGCTGAAAACGTGCTGAACAACTACCCGGCCGCCGCCGTCGCCGCATCAGACAACCAACCCACCGCACGACAGTTCCTTCTCCTGCTGGCGAGCCCGGGGGCGCAGCGCATCCTGCAGGACGCCGGATTCGGTGCGCCGTGACCGCACCCCTTCCCCGATCTCTGTGGATCCTTGGGGCAACTGCTCTGGCGTTCCTGACAGTTCCGTTGGTCGCCGTCGGAATCAGGGTGCCCTGGCAAGATCTGCCGTCCCTGTTGAGCACTGCCGCGGCGCTCGACGCGCTGCAGCTCAGTCTGATCACCTGCCTTGCCAGCACTGCGATCAGCTTCGTGCTGGGCGTTCCACTCGCCCTGCTGATCTCCCGCCTGGCGACCACGCCAGCGACCATTCTCAGAACGATGGTGACCCTGCCGATGGTGTTGCCGCCAGTGGTGGCCGGACTCGCCCTGCTGATGGCGTTGGGACGCAGAGGGGTGCTGGGCGCAACGTTTGAACGCTGGGGCATCGAGATCGGCTTCACCACCGCAGCTGTGGTCATCGCGCAGAGCTTCGTCGCCATGCCCTTTCTGGTGGTTGCGGTCGAGGGCGCATTGCGCAGCACCGGGGTGAGGCACGAGGTGGTGGCCGCCACGCTGGGCAGCAGTCCACTCAGCACGCTGTTTCGAGTGACACTTCCCCGGATGGCACCCGCGCTGGCTTCCGGCGCAGCGCTCTGTTTCGCTCGGGCGTTGGGCGAGTTCGGTGCAACGCTGACCTTCGCCGGTTCGCTACAGGGCGTCACCCGCACGATGCCCCTGGAGATCTACCTGCAGCGAGAATCCGACACGGCATCCGCCTTGGCGCTGTCTGTCGTTCTGATCATGGTCGCGATCATCATTCTGGCCGCGACCGGATGGCTGACCCGACGTAGCGATCGGGGGCGACATGCGCACTGACCAGGCCTCGGCGTCGATGTCACCAGCCGATTCTCCCGTTCGGGCAGTACAGATTGACGCCCGGGTCAGCAGCCGTGGTGTGGATGTGCAGCTCGACGTGCCGAAGGGACGGGTGGTGGCGGTGATGGGCCCCAATGGCGCTGGCAAGTCCACCATCCTCGCCATGGTCAGTGGGCTGCTGCGTCTGGACAGCGGAGAAGTACACCTTCACGAGCGTCTGGTCAGTTCGGCGGAGCACCATGTCGCAGTGCACCGGCGGCGGGTTGCCCTGCTGGAACAACGCCCGACCCTTTTCGAACACCTGAGCGTGGCGGACAACGTGGCTTTCGGGCTGCGCGTCACCGGCACCGGCCGGCGCGCTGCTCGCACAGCAGCACTGCGCCAGCTGAGCGCAGTCGGATGCGCAGAGTTCGCCGACCGCCGCTCGTGGGAACTCTCCGGCGGGCAGGCCCAGCGCGTCGCCCTGGCCCGAGCGCTGGCCACCGATCCTGAGGTGGTCCTGTTGGACGAACCGTTGGCTGCCCTGGACGTCGCAGCAGCCCCGGCGATCCGATCGCTGTTGCGCACCCTGCTGGACCAGGACGACCGAACGGCGCTGCTGGTGACCCATGATGTCCTCGATGCGCTGGTGCTGGCTGACGACCTTGCCCTCGTGGAGGGCGGTCGCGTCACCGTGTACGGACCGGTCCATGACGCGCTGACCCGCCCCGGATCCGGGTTCCTGGCCGATCTGCTCGATCTCAACCTGTTGGAAGGTGTGGCCGTCGGCGCGTCGTCCGTCAGGGCTGGCGGAACCGTCATCACCGGCGTCACCCAGACTGACGCGCTTCAGGTCGGCGCCCGGGCGACAGTCATCTTCGCTCCGGCCGCGGTCGCCGTCCACCTCGCCGCCCCCGGCGGCAGCCCCCGCAACCAACTGGCTGCGACGATCTCCGCCATCGAGTCGCGCGGAGGTTTGGTGAGGTTGACCGCGGTCCTCGCCCCCGACCCCGATGGCACCATCGCACGCCACCTTTCGGCCGACCTCACGCAGTCAGCCATCGTGGCCCTCGACCTCCAGATCGGCCAACAGATTCAGCTCGTCGTGAAAGCCGCCCAGGTGACCCTCTTCGACCGTTGACCCACCCGACGGCTGATCCCCCTGATTCCTGACCCTCCCGACGGCTGACCCCGGGGACCGCCGGGGGGGTGCGTTTTCCCGTTTCCTCGGTCAAACGACCCAGAATCTGGCCCTCAACGGCGCGTTTGACCGATTTATCGGGAAAACGCACATCCAACCCGGCTCAGCCCTCCACGTGATCGGGAAGACGGAAAACGCACCCACGATCGTCGTCAGATCCAGAGCCGGCGCCCAGGACGCTCCCACGGGATACTCACAGCTACTTCGCTTGGTTCAACGCTGTCGGCGAGGCACCATTGATACATGAGCAAAATCACCGACCGCCCGAAGCTTCGTTGGCTCGCCCCTGCCGCAGTACTGGGGATGATCGCCTCCGGAGCGGCGATCGCGCAGATCCCGGCTGAAGCCGACAGCGGTCTGCAGAACATCACCGCCGAGCAGTTGCTCACCGACATCGCCAACGCGAAGCAGGCCGGTTTCAGCGGGACGGTTGTCAGCAGCACGGACCTCGGCCTGCCCGAGTTGCCCAGTGGCATGCAAGGCAGCGGTTCGGGCGACTCGATCAGCACGGTGCTCGGTCTGCTGACCGGCGACCACACGATGAAGGTCTGGGTCGCTGGAGAAGAAAAGGCCCGGGTCGCGCTGCTGGAGAAGAATGCCGAGACCGACGTGATCACCAACAAGGATCAGACGTGGCTGTGGTCCAGTAGCAAGAACACCGCCACCCAGATCACTGTGACTCCCGATCCCAACCAACCGGACGCCACCAAGTCGGCATCCCCGACTCCGATGACGCCCGATCAGGCCGCCAAGGAGTTGCTGGGCAAGCTCGGCAAGGACACCATCATCAGCGTCTCCGGGACTGACAAGGTCGCCGGGCGCAGTGTCTACGACCTGAGCCTGACCCCCAAGAGTTCCGAGTCGTTGATCGGTCGGGTGGAAATGGCGGTCGACGGCACCACCAAGATGCCCCTCGCCGTGCAGGTCACCGCCCGGAACACCGGGAAGATCGCTGCCAGCGTGAGCTATACCTCGATCGACTACGCGGTGCCGGCCGACAGCAACTTCTCCTTCACCCCGCCGCCCGGCGCCACCGTGAAGAAGCAGGACATCAACATGGCTGACGCGCGCGCCAAGGCCGAGGCGGAGAAGTCAGGGACGGCTGCGACGAAGCCCGCTGCCACAGTGGTGGGTTCCGGATGGACAAGCGTCCTGATCGCCGACCAACCGACCAACAGCGCGGCGCCCGCCACGTCAGCTGACGCCAAGCAGGGCGAGACCGCTCAGCAGCGCGCTGACGCAGAGAAGACGGCCAAGGCCTTCCTCGATCAGCTGCCCAAGGTCTCGGGAAGCTGGGGTTCCGGGCGGTTGCTCAGCACTAATCTGGTGAACGTGATCATCACCGACGACGGTCGGGTCGCGGCCGGCGCGGTGAGCGCGCAACAGGTTGAGCAGGCGCTGGCACAGAAGTGACACTGGGCACCATCAGTGTCACGTCCGATGCCGTTGACACCTCTACTGCCGCTGTCTCGACGAGCGGACTGACCAAGATCTTCGGCCAGCAGACCGCAGTCGACCACATCGATCTGGTGGTCCCCAGCGGAGCGGTCTACGGATTCCTGGGGCCCAACGGTTCAGGCAAGACGACGACCATCCGGATGTTGCTGGGATTGATTCGTCCCAGCTCGGGCAGTTGCAGCGTCCTCGGTCATCCGATGCCCGACGAACTGACCCGCGCCCTACCCCGGGTTGGTGCCTTGGCCGAGGGGCCGGCATTCCATCCCTACCTGTCCGGCCGGGCGAACCTGCACCGCCTCGATTCCGGGGACCGATTCGCCGTCCGATCGACCGCCCGCAAACGGATCGACGAAGCACTCGAGCGGGTGGGTCTGCTGCCCGCCGCCACCAAGCGCTATCGCGCCTACTCGCTGGGCATGCGACAACGCCTGGCCCTGGCGGCCGCGCTGCTGCAGCCCCGCGAGCTGCTCATCCTGGACGAACCGACCAACGGCCTGGACCCTCAGGGCACCCGCGAAGTCCGCAACCTGATCGGCGAGCTCGCCGCAGCTGGCTCCAGCGTGATGGTGTCCAGCCATCTGCTCAGCGAGGTACAACAGGTCTGCACACATCTGGGCATCATGCGCACCGGAGAGCTGGTTGCGCAGGGCCCGGTGGCAGAACTTCGGGCAGCCACCCAGAGGACGGCGCGGATCACCACCCCGGACACAGCTCAGGCGGTGGCGACGCTTCGCCAGTTCGGGATCGACGACACCACGACAGCCGGTGACGAGGTGGCGGCCACCGTGACCAACCAACCCGAAGAGGAACTGGTTTCCGCCCTGGTCAAGGCAGATGTTCGGATCCGAGGATTCAGCGTCCAGTCACCCAGCCTGGAAGACCTGTTCATCCGACTCACAGGGGAAGGTTTCGATGTCAGCGGCTGACACTTTCCAGACTCGCGCGCCCACCCGTCGACCGCAACCGGGATCCACGCTGCGACTTCTCGCATCGGAACTACGGTTGATCCTCGGGCGGCGCCGCAACCAGATGGGCATGTTGGTGCTGGCGGCCTTGCCGGTTGTGATGGCGATCGCCATCAAGGTGTCCAACTCCGGCCCGCCACCCAGCTCGCAGGGCGGACCCCCGTTCCTGTCAGCGATCACATCCAACGGCCTGCTGTTGGCCTTCGCCGCGCTGGCCGTCGAACTCGGACTCTTCCTGCCGCTCGCCATCTCAATGGTGTCTGCGGACGCCATCGCTGGCGAGGCCAACCAGGGAACGTTGAGATACCTGCTGACAGTTCCGGTGCACCGTACCCGATTGCTACTGGTCAAGGCCGCGTCACTGGTGCTCGCTGCAATGGTGGCGGTCTTCATCGTCGCCTTCACCGGGCTGGTCGCTGGGGTGTCGCTGTTCGGCACAGGACCGCTCACCACGCTGTCAGGCACCCAGATCAGTGTCGTCGAATCGATCTGGCGCCTGGCACTGGCAGCGTTGTACGTCGGAGCGGGCATCGCTGCCGTCGGAATGATCGGACTGTTCATCAGCACCCTCACCGAACAACCGCTGGCAGCGATGGTCGCCACCATGATCGTCTCCACCCTGATGTTCATCCTGGACACAATCCCCCAGCTCGACTGGCTGCATCCGTGGCTGCTGGTGGATCGCTGGCAGGCCTTCGCCGACTTGTTGCGCCAACCGATCCACACCCCGGCGATGGCGGTCGGCCTGCTGGTGGACGGCGCTTACGCGCTGGTCTTCGCCCTGCTGGCATGGGCGCGCTTCGCCGGGAAAGACATCAGCAGCTGATCGCACGGATACCCCCACTGGTATTGGCCCGTCTGATTGGGCATCATTGGACTGGTGGACCCATCTGTCATCACCACACCCAGGGCCGGCGCCGGCTGGCTGACCGCTGAGGGGCGAGCCAACCAACCCTTTCGAGTTCGGATGGGCGCCTCTTTTGCCGTCGTGGGGCTGCTGCACCTGATCGGGATCACGCTGCTGGCGTTCGGGGTGTTCCGCGAAGGGATCGGCGCAGCGATCATCGGGGTGGCGCTGATTGCCTACCTGAGAGGCTTGGTCCACTCGTTCGACTTCGACCACGTCTCGATGATCGACAATTCCACCCGCAAGTTCGTCACCGAGGGGCACCGGCCCGCATCGGTCGGCTTGGCCTTCTCCGCCGGACACTCGACAGTCGTCATCCTCACCAGTGCCTTGGTTGTGGGCGGCGCATCCTGGATCCGTCACGCCCTGGAAGCCGACTCCCAAACTGCCACAGTGCTGGGCATCGTCGGCGTCGGTGTTTCGGGCAGCTACTTGCTGTTGGTCGCATTGGCGAACATGGCCGGCTTCCTGCAGGCACTGCGGCTGCGCAGACAGCTCAACCGGAACCCGCAGCTTTCGATCGACACTGACGCACTCCGACCCAAAGGCCCAGCCGCTCGGGTCCTCACCGCACCGTTGGCGCGGATCACCGCGCCTCGTCACGTGTACCTGCTGGGCATGCTGTTCTCGTTGGGCTTCGACACCTCCAGCCAGATTGGTCTGCTGGTCCTGACCACGGGGGCCGCACTCGCCGGCGTGCCTCCGATCGCACTGCTCGGGCTGCCCTTCCTGTTCGCAGCCGCCATGACCCTCGGCGACACTGCCAACGGCCTGATGATGCTGCGGATGTACACCACCGCCCAGCGCGAGCCTCGCCGGTTGATCACCTACAACCTGCTCATCACCGGAATCGGCATTGTGTCCGGGCTGCTCGTTGCCTTGCTGGCTGCCGCTGCCCTACTCGATTCAGCGGGGTTCGCGTCAGTGGGTCTCGCTTCAGTTGGGCGCGCCCCGGTAATCGCCGCCCTCGCCTCCGCCGACACAGAGCATGCCGGTTTCATGCTGGCTGCCCTGATGGCCGCCATCGGAGCAGTCACCTGGGTGATCTGGCGACGCTCCTCGCCCAGCCGCGTGCAGGTGCCACCAGCTCCACGCTGAACCACATCTCGACAGTTCGCCCCGGGCGTGCTCGAGGGCGGCCCCAACCGGGACCGCCCTCGAGTTGTCAGCGAAGTGGACTCAGAAGTCCATGCCGCCCATACCGCCCATGTCACCGCCGCCGGGAGCGGCGGGAGCCTTTTCCGGCTTGTCGGCGATGACGGCCTCGGTGGTCAGGAACAGGGCCGCGATCGATGCCGCGTTCTGCAGGGCAGAACGGGTCACCTTGGCAGGATCTAGGATCCCGGCCTTCACCATGTCCTTGTACTCACCCGTGGCAGCGTCGAGACCTTCGCCTGCTGGCAGGTTTGCCACCTTCTCGGCCACGACACCACCTTCCAGACCGGCATTGATCGCGATCTGCTTCAGCGGAGCTGCGCAGGCCGTGAACACGATCTGGGCGCCGGTGGCCTCGTCGCCGGTCAGCCCGTCGACCTTGGCCGTCCGGGACGCCTGCAGCAGCGCGACGCCACCGCCGGGAACGATACCTTCCTCGATGGCCGCCTTCGCGTTGCGAACGGCGTCCTCGATACGGTGCTTGCGCTCCTTCAGCTCGACCTCGGTGGCCGCACCGACCTTGATCACTGCAACGCCACCGGCCAGCTTGGCCAGCCGCTCCTGCAGCTTCTCACGGTCGTAGTCGGAGTCGGAGTTGTCGATCTCCTTGCGGATCTGGGCCACTCGACCAGCGATCTGCTCCGGGTCGCCAGCACCATCGACGATGGTGCACTCGTCCTTGGTGACGCGCACGGAACGCGCCTTGCCCAGGAGTTCGAGGGTGACACCGTCGAGTGACAGGCCCACCTCTTCACTGATCACCTGAGCACCGGTGAGGATGGCGATGTCGGCCAGCATGGCCTTGCGACGATCACCGAAGCCCGGAGCCTTGACGGCCAGTGACTTGAACGTGCCGCGGATCTTGTTGACGATCAGACCGGCGAGGGCCTCTCCGTCGACGTCCTCGGCGATCACCAGCAACGGCTTGCTGGACTGCATGACCTTCTCCAGGATGGGCAGCAGGTCCTTCAGGCTGGAGACCTTGGAGTTGACGATGAGCACGTAGGGGTCGTCCAGGACGGCCTCCATGCGCTCGGTATCGGTGACGAAGTACGGCGAGATGTAGCCCTTGTCGAAGCGCATGCCCTCAGTGAGCTCGAGATCGAGCCCGAAGGTGTTCGACTCCTCGACGGTGATGACGCCTTCCTTGCCGACCTTGTCC
>JAGXHS010000096.1 GCA_024636075.1 Propionibacteriaceae bacterium | reverse complement strand
CCTCAACAATGCCCTCTTCAGCACCCATGGTGAGTTCCTGCTCGTGCTCGACGCCGACCAGATCCCGGATCCGCGCATCCTGGACCGCACACTTGGCTGGTTCGAGGATCCGGAGGTCGCCCTGGTCCAGACACCCCAGTGGTTCAGCAACGTCACCGACTCCGACCCCCTGGGTAGCCAGGCACCCCTGTTCTACGGCCCCATACAGCAAGGCAAGGACGGCTGGAACGCCGCGTTCTTCTGCGGTTCCAACGCAGTTCTACGACGTGAGGCACTGATGCAGCTGGGCATCGTCGGCTACGTCCGGGAGGTGGATGAGGCCGTACGCACTGCCCTACGGACCTCCCGCCGCATCCTGGACCGGACCGCGCGACGGGTCGGGAAGGACGATGAACATCTGGCAGCCGCCATCTCGAGCGTCCGCGCAGCGGTGGACCGGGCGCGACGCGACCTCGACAATGGTGCCCCCGTCGCCGAGGTCACCTACGCGTTCCAGCAAGCGGTCCGTACGGCGAGCCGCTCCGCCGTGGAACATGATGCGGCGGGGATTCACGCCGACCTGGCGGTACTTGCGGACCTGCCCATCGCCACGGACGACGAGCTGGGTGTGCTGGTGATCAATGACGCCTCGCTGGCTGCATTGGCTCAGCGTGACTGGTCGCCGCTGGGTGCGGTGGAGTCGGTGCGCTTGTTGGTCGAGGCGGTCGACGTGGACCGCGCTCAGGAGGCGCAGCCGATGATGCCGTTGGCCACCGTGTCGGTCACGGAGGACATGGCCACGTGCATGCGGCTGCACGCCATGGGTTGGCGCTCGGTTTACCACCACGAGATCCTCGCTCACGGGCTCGCGCCCGACGATCTGAGGACGATGCTCCAGCAGCGCCTGCGTTGGTCCCAGGGAACGCTGCAGGTGATGTTGCGTGAGAACCCGCTGGTGCAGCGTGGCCTCTCGATCGGGCAACGACTCATGTACTTCGCCACCATGTGGAGCTATCTCTCAGGCTTCGCGGCGATCGTCTATCTGGCGGCACCCTTCATCTACCTCTGCTTCGGTGTGCTTCCCGTCCACGCGTACGGCCTGACCTTCCTCGCCCACTTCGTGCCGTACATGTTTTTCAACCAACTGCTATTTGTGGTGATCGGTCGAGGCGTGAAGACGTGGCGGGGCCACCAGTACAGCCTTGCCCTGTTCCCGTTGTGGATCAGGGCCTGCGTCACAGCCGCCGCGAATGTCTACTTGCACCGCCCGTTGGGCTTCGTGGTCACCCCCAAGACGCGCCAAGAGGGCGGGGCCTTCCCCTGGCGCCTGATCTGGCCTCAGTTGCTGGCGATGACGGTGCTTGCTCTGGCCTGTGTCATCGGCGGCGTGCGCCTGTGGCAGGGTTCCACCAACACGGTCCTCGGCACAGCGGTCAACGTCATCTGGGTCGCCTACGACTTTGTGATACTCAGCGTCATTATCGAGGCGGCTCGCTACCGTGCACAAGACCAGGAGGAGCTGATCGCATGATCGAGCTGACGAACTCAGTGAGCGACGGTGTGGCCGTCATCCACTGCACCGGCCGCCTCAACATGAAAGCGGCTCCACATCTCAAAAAGAGGGTGGATGCGATCGTGGCTGAAGGCCTCCCTCGCATCGTGGTCGACCTCACTGGCGTACCCTTCGTGGACTCGTCGGGGCTGGGGGCACTGATCGGCGGGCTCAAGACGGCCCGCCTGGCCGGGGGCGACCTGCGGATCGCCTGTGCCGGCGACCAGATTCTGGCGGTCCCGGCCCTGACCAACCTGGACCGGATACTCCGACCCCACGCAACCATTGAGGACGCCCGCGGTGAATGGTGAGCGCTACACCCTCAGTGGGCTCGCGGTGCCCGAAGGGCTCGACAGCCTGCACGACCTGTTGGCCCGCGCCTCGCGCGATCACCAGTCGCTCCCCCCGGAGGACGTGATGATGCTCGAAATGGCTGTCATGGAGATCGCCGGCAACGTCATCGAGCACGGCAAACCGTCCGGCGCTGTCGTCTGGAACTTCACGCTCGACGTCGGCCCCCCGCTCCATGCCACCCTCGCCGACTCCGGCGAGGAGTACGTCGAGACCTGGACCGGCCAGATGCCCGACGAGCTGGCAGAATCCGGCCGCGGACTGGCACTCGCCGACGCCGTACTCGACCAACTCCTCTACGAACGTCAGGGCGCCACCAACGTGTGGACAATGGTCCGCAGCGTCGACACGAAGTCCTAGCCCGTCCACGGCACAATCAATCCTGACCGGCTCCCAGGTGGGATGCCTGAGAACAGCGGATGACCTGTGGCGACAGGGCCCAGCGGCTGCAACTGAACTTGCTACCCGGCACGGCGGAGTACAGCGCTCACCGCAAGCAGACAACGGCGATGACGGTCCCCTTGGCCACGCTGCCACTATCCCTGGTCACCGCCGGCACCACGACCAGTCCAATGCCGTGCGACCTCTCCGCACGAACAGCGACGCCACCCCCGTTGCCCCCGAGACTGCCTGGCCAGAGGTTTGTCATGACCAATCCGTCGATCCCAGGCGCGCATCAGCGCAGATCACGGCCGCCTTCGATCACCCCAGACCGCACGGATGGCACGAGTCAGGGATGTCGAAGGGATCCCGTCTGTCGCCACCCCCGATGTGCAGCCGCTTGGACGGGCCCCCGCACCAGACATTCTGGTGCTTCAGTGCGTCGGAACTGCTGATCAAAGGTAGACAGGGCCGACTACCCGACGCCACACTTGAGCGAAGAGGAGGAGCCATGAAGATCGCCGTCCTTGGCACCGGCCAGGTTGGCCAGACCCTTGCGGGCGCTCTCGCCGCACTGGGACACGAGGTCACCGTGGGAACCAGGGCCCCGGATGCCACGCTCGCTCGATCCGAAGTCGACGGCTTTGGTAATCCCCCGTTCCGCGTCTGGGTCGAGGCCCACCCACAGGTGAGGCTGGCAACGTACGCGGATGCGGCTGCCGGTGCGCAACTGGTGGTGAACGCCACCAACGGGCGAGGCTCTCTGGAAGCCCTGGAGCTGGCTGGCGCCGAGCAGTTGGCTGGAAAGGTCCTCCTGGATGTCTCCAACCCCTTGGACTTTTCGGCCGGCATGCCGCCTTCGTTGTTCATCTCGAACAGCGACTCCCTCGGTGAGCAAATTCAGCGTGCCTTCCCCGACGCGCACGTCGTCAAAGCGCTGAACACGATGAACGCCTATCTCATGGTCGACCCGGGACAGCTGGAGGGCGGTCGGCACAGCGTCTTCGTCTCCGGCGATGACGCCGACGCCAAGCTCACCGTCATCGAAGTGCTGGGGTCGCTCGGGCATCAGGACGTCATCGACTTGGGCGACATCAGTACGGCCCGCGGCACCGAGATGTACCTACCACTGTGGGCCCGACTGTGGGGCGCGCTGGGCACGCCGATGTTCAACATCAAGATCGTGCGCTGATCGAGTGGGCATCGTTGGCGTTCGGCCAACATGCCCGGGCTCAGGCCAAGGACACCTTCCTGTTCCAGGAGACGACGGTGCGCGAGACCAGCACGGCGGTGGACAGCGCCAGCACCGGAACGAAGCCCAGCGGCATGGCCCCGGCAGTCTGGTTCTCGACCATCACACTGAGGAAGTTCAGCGACACCAGGGCGAGACCACCGTCGGAGCCACTCCCCAGCGCCAGCGGTATTGCGACGATGCCGAGCAGGAGCAGCATCTGCATCACCAGATACAGCCCGAACCAGACCAGCACCGGACCACCGATGCCCAGCCGGTTCATGCGTGACTCGCTGCCGATCGAAGCCGCGAAATAGTACTGCACCAGAGTCGCGAAGAAGCTGACGACGACGGCCAACGCGAGGCCGATCACGGCCACGGCCGGGAGGATCTCGAGCATTCCCGTCCACGCTGCACGGAGCTGACTGAGCGGCTCGGTCACCCTCATGCTGCTGGCTGAACCGAGATAGGCGACTAGCGCCAGGACCACATTCCAGACGATCGCGACCAGGGTCACGACGCAGCCCCACAGCAGCTTGGACCAGTAGATTGTGGCACCTTTGACAGGCAATGACTGGGTGAAGTAGCCGGTCTTGCTGTAGCTCGACCGCCAGTAGTCGTAGGCGAGTCCGACCTGTACGACGGCCAGGAACGCGCCCACCCCCACGAAGGAGAGGATCACGCCGAGTTGGGAGATGAGGGGCCATCCGGTCCATGCCATCAGTGCCCCCATCAGCGTGACGAGCGTGGCGAGTCCGAACACCACCGTCAGCCACCTGCGGGTGCGCAGGGCTTCATGCTTGATCAACGTGCCGACCATTGGTATACCTCCCTGAACAGTTGGTCGATGCTCATGTTGTGCTGGGCGCGGAGGTCGTCCACCTCGCCGACCAGAAGGACCTTGCCGTGGCGCATCAGGACGACGCTGTCGAGGATCGGCTCCAGGTCGTGGACCAGATGTGTGGAAATGAACACCAGCGAGTCTTCGGACAGGTTGCGCACCATGCCGTCGAGGATCACCTGTCGCGCGGCCGGGTCCACACCGGAGATGGGCTCGTCGAGCAGGTACACCGTGGCCTGCCTCGACATGGCCAGCGCGATCTGCACCTTCTCCCGCATGCCCTTGGACATCTCCTTCAAGCGCATCGACTGCTCCAACCCGAAGAACTCGATCAGGTCGGCGGCCTTGGCCTCGTCGAAGTCGGAGAAGAAATCCCGGTACATCCGGACGCATTCACTGACCTTCGCGTGGTCGGGCAGGAAGCTGGCGTCGGGCAGGAACGACACGTGGGCCTTGGATTCTGGTCCCGGCCGGTGACCTGCGATGGAGACATCGCCCGAGTGGTTGGCCAGCACTCCGGCCAGCACCTTCAGCAGCGTCGTCTTGCCGCAGCCGTTCTCCCCGAGAAGCCCGATGATCTGCCCGGTGGGCAGTGTCAGGTCGAGCCCGTCGAGAGCGCGGACGGCGCCGTAGTTCTTGGTCAGCCCCCTGACCTCGATCGCGGTGTGCGTCATGGTCTCCTCATCCCTCCGTCCCGGCTCGGTGAGGGTCTGCGCTGTCATGGTTGTTCCACCTTTCGTGGACGAGAGTCACGGCTTCCTGCGCTTCCATCCGCAGGCCGCGGCTCAGTCGGATGTAGTCGTCTGCCGCTTCGGTGACGAGGGCGCGCCGTAGCGCGTTGATGCGCCGGATGTCTTCCGTGACGAACCGCCCGGTGGTGCGTTCCGAGCGGCAGAGCCCGTCACGCTCCATTTCCACCAGCGCCCGCTGCACAGTGTTGGGGTTGACCCCGAACTGAAGGGCGAGCTCCCGGACGCCGGGGATCTTCTCCCCCGCCCGCCATTCGTCAGTGACGATCCGGCGGGAGAACTCGGTGACGAGCTGGAGCCAGATGGGTGAGCTCGTGTCGAACTCCATGCCGCCCCCTCGTATGATTGTATTAG
The DNA here is from genome assembly GCA_024636075.1 of Propionibacteriaceae bacterium. Classification (GTDB taxonomy): domain Bacteria; phylum Actinomycetota; class Actinomycetes; order Propionibacteriales; family Propionibacteriaceae; genus JAGXHS01. The sequence continues at coordinate 1,499 of JAGXHS010000096.1, read as the reverse complement.
GTGCTTAATACAGTAGGACGCTCTGGTGGACGTGTCAACCCTGGGCGACATCCGGCGCCAAGGCTCCTGGATTCGGGGTATGCGCCATGACGTGGACGTCTACCCTTGGAGAATGACCATCACCGCTCCGTACGGATCGTGGGAATCACCGATCACCGTGGATGCCATCACCGCGGGCACTGTGGGCCTTTCTCCCGGGGCGATCGACACCGGCGTGCACTACTGGGCCGAGAGTCGGGCCAGCGAGAAAGGTCGCACCAGCCTGTGTTGCGAGCATCCGGACGGCACCCGAGCGGAGCTCACGCCAGATCACTGGGTGCGCACGATGGTGCACGAGTATGGCGGCGGCGCGTGGTCGGTGGCCAACGGCGTGGTCGTGTTCTCCACCGTTCCGACGCACCAATGCTTCACCATGATCGAGGAGCACACGATTCCGCTCACCCCCGAGGGAGGTGCACTGCGGTACGCAGACTTCACGGTGCTTCCTGAGCGAGACCTCGTTCTTGCGATCCGGGAAGACCATCGGGAATCGGACATCGATTGCACCAATACCTTGGTCGCGCTGTCCCTGCGTACCGGGAATCCCGACGGCGGGATGGTGCTGGCCGAAGGGGCCGACTTCTATTCCTCGCCCAGACTGCATCCTGACGGCCGAATCGCCTGGGTGGAGTGGGACCACCCGAACATGCCGTGGGATTCCACTCGCCTGATGCTCGGCCAACTCAGCGACGGTGCGACGGCTATCACCGACGTCCACCAGATCGCTGGGTCCGCGACCTCGGCACCCTGCCATCCCGGATGGGTGGGTGACGAACTGTTTTTCCTTGATGATCGCAGCGGGTATTGGAACTTCCACGCGTTGCGCGGAGGCGACATCGTTGCCCTGCACGAGGAGCCGGTGGACTACTGCCACCCCGCCTGGGCCTTCGGTTCGGATTGGGTTCCGCTCGACGATGGGCAGATCGCCTGCCACCCGATCATTGGCGGCGCCGCCCGTGCTGGCACCTTTTCTGATGGGTCCTTCACACCCTGGCCCACCATGGCGGTGTCCGTGGCCTTGGGTGCACCCGAAGGTTCCCGCATCCCTGTCGTGGAGGCGGGTGGCGACTACCCGGAACGCTTGCGTGTCTTCGACCTGGACACCGGCGCCTGGGCCGAGGTTCGCGAGTCGACCAGCATCGACATCGATCGCTCCTACTACTCGGTTGCCCAACAAAGGACGTGGCGCGGGGAGGTGGGTGAGGTGCATGCGTTCTACTACCCCCCGACGAATCCCGACTACGTCGCACCCGAGGGCGAACTACCACCGTTGAAGGTGCTCTCGCACGGTGGACCGACCGGGCTCTCCACCCCGCAACTGCGCCTGGATCTTCAGTATTGGACCTCCCGTGGGTGGGCGATCCTGGACGTGAACTACTCCGGCTCGGCTGGCTACGGCCGTGCCTACCGAGAGCGGCTCCAGGGCAAGTGGGGTGTGGCGGACGTGCGTGACTGCGCTG
>JAGXHS010000095.1 GCA_024636075.1 Propionibacteriaceae bacterium | reverse complement strand
CGTTGGGAGTGCGGCTTGGATCCGGGCAGCCGCCGCCAGCAGGACGTCGGCCTCGCTCTTGGGCTCATCGCCGTACCCTTCTGAGGGCAAGGTGAGCGTGCGCAGGACTTCGGCCATTTCTCGATAATAGCCGAGTTCCGCATGTCGCGGAAGATCATTATTTTCGAGAAGTCCACCACGCATGCGTCAGCCGCCATCGCCTTCACCTGACGAGTCTCCGGGCGCAGGGGTGGGTCGACGTACTGCGCCGTCGCCCCGTGGAGCACGTTCGCTCGTCCGATCTCCAGCCCGTCCAACGGGTCGATGCTGCGATCGAGCCAACCCAGACCACGCAAGCTTCCGCTCCGCGGCCATCTGGGCGCGGAGGTCCTCGCGGCCGCGCTGGGAGAGAGCGTCTTGCTGCCCTTCTCCATCACGCGACGGCTGTGCTCGAGCCGCCACTTCGTCACGGGCACGTCGCCGATGGTCGGCAGGATGTGGGCGTTGAGCCGGGACTCGCGCTGCTCCATCGTCCGCGGTTGTTTGCCGCGCTCGATCGAATCCCTCAGGTACTCCTCGCCGAGCATCCGGATCGTTCGCGACGCGCGCACATCAGCGCCGACGGGCGTCGCCTGCTCGGTGTCGAGCGCGGCCTCGGCCTGGGCGAAGATCTTGCGGGCCGCCTCTTCGGAGGCAGCGCGGCGCAGCACCCGCTTCCACGGTTCACCCTCGCCGGCCGGTGCCGGGAAGTAGACCTGGTACTTGTTGTTTCCCGATCCGGGGGCATAGAGACGAACCCGCCACACACGTGTTGTGCCGCCGAGCGTGCGCGGCTTGCCCTGAGCGAGCAGCTTCGGTTGGGAGCGTGTGGCCACGTGACCGCCTCGTAAGCTGGTGCCACCGGGCCGCAGGGAGACCTGTTGCAGATCCATCGGCATCACTTTCGTGCATCATTCAAGAGAATCTGATGCACGTGCCACTCGTTAGGAGTCACAGGAAATGGCCAATCGTCTCGCCAACGCCACGAGTCCCTACCTGCTCCAGCACGCGGAGAATCCAGTGGATTGGTGGGAGTGGGGACCAGACGCGTTCGCTGAAGCGAAACGCCGTGATCTGCCGATCCTGCTGAGCATCGGCTACGCCGCCTGCCATTGGTGCCACGTGATGGCACACGAGAGTTTCGAAGACCCGCACGTGGCCGAGTTGGTCAACCAGCGCTTCGTAGCCGTGAAGGTGGACCGGGAGGAGCACCCGGACGTCGACCAGGTGCACATGGCTGCCACCCAGGCATTGACTGGACGAGGTGGCTGGCCGATGACCGTTTTCCTGACACCCGCGGGAGCACCGTTCTTCGCCGGGACCTACTTCCCGCCGCAGCCCAGCCACGGGAGCCCCAGCTTCTCCCAGGTGGTCGAGACGTTGGGAGACGCCTGGCGCGACCGTCGCGATGAGGTGCTGTCGTCGGCCGGAAGCATCGTCTCAGAGTTGCAGCGATTGGGTGACTTCGAGGCTGCGGACAGCAAACCCGTGATCAGCGCCGTGCTTGAGACCATCCGCGGCGATTTCGACATGATCCGTGGTGGCTTCGGTGGAGCGCCCAAGTTTCCCGCGGCGATGCTCATCGATGCCCTGTTGGTCAAGGGCGACCCGTCGAGTCTGGACATGGCGCAGCGGAGCTGTGAGGCGATGGCCCGCGGCGGGATCCACGACCAGGTGGGCGGGGGGTTCCACCGCTACTCGGTCGACAATGCCTGGGTGGTGCCGCACTTTGAGAAGATGCTGTACGACAATGCGCTGTTGCTGGGCAGCTATGCGCGCTGCTGGCGCCGCACTGCTGATCACGACGTCACGCTGCGTGCGCTGTTCGAGCACGTCTGCTACTCGTTGGTGGACTGGCTGCGTGCGGAGATGCTGGTCGACGACGGCGCTTTCGCCGCCAGTCTTGATGCCGACTCGTGCGACATCAGGGGAGCGGTGCATGAGGGCATCTACTACGTCTGGTCCCCGGAGCTACTGAGCGACGCCCTCGGCGACGAGGACGCCGAGTGGGCACAGCGCGTCTTCCACGTGCACAGCCAGGGCAACTTCGAACATGGCCTCTCCACGCTCCAGTTGCGCGGAACCCCCGACCGCGAACGGCTGACCAGAGTGCTCGCCACCTTGCGCACCGAGCGCTCCGCCCGCTTCGCACCGGGACGTGATGACAAGGTGGTGGCCGCCTGGAACGGTCTGTTGATCGATTCGCTGGTGCAGGCGGCCGGTATCTTCGCCGAGCCTGAATGGTTGGCGATGGCGCAGGAAGCGGCCGAATATCTGTGGCGGGTGCACCGCGACGGCGAGAGCTGGGTGCGGACCTCGCGTGCTGCGGTTGCCGGGACGAGCCCAGCGGTCTGCGAGGACTACGCCGCGATGGCGTTGGGTTTCGCCCGGTTGGCCGGTGCCACCGGCCGCGATGAATGGCTGCAGCGGGCCTGCCAGCTGCTGGAACTGGCGCAGCGGAGGTTCGCAGCCCCGGACGGGGGTTACTTCGACGCCGAAGCGAGCGACTTGCTGTATCGGCGGCCACGAGATGTCACCGACAATGCCACCCCTTCAGCCACGGCAACGATGACGGCCGCGCTGCGCCTGACCGGTGCGATGGCCCAGCGAACCGATTTCCTGGAACGGGCAGATCGGGCGGCAACCACCACCTGGGGTGCCGTCGCAGGGCATCCACGGTTCGCAGGTTGGTCGCTGGCGGACTTGCTGGTCTCCGACGAGGCGCGCCGCGGCTTGAAGCCGGCGGAGTGCGTGGTGGTGCTGGATGACGAGGCATCCCGGCACGGTCAGTTGGCCACCGCCGCTTGGCGGATGGCGCCTGCCGGAACTGCGGTGATCCTCGGCGCCGAGGGCAGCGATGGCTTCGGTGGGCTCTTCACCGACCGTCCGGCGAGTGCGGGCGGCACTGCCTACGTCTGTCGCGGGCAGACGTGCTTCGAGCCGGTCAATGACTACAACGAGCTGAAAAGTCCGCTCTGGCATCGGATGTGAGATTGCACGCCGCCCGGCATGTCGGCAGGACGTGATCCATACTGGTGAACTGTGACCAAGAGCGAATCGTCCCCCACGCGCGAAATGACCCGCGACTGGGCGAAATTGCCGTGGAGTGGGAACATCTTCTCCGATACCGACGTCCATCGGGTGCACACGGTACGTCGCGTGCTGAACCCCGAATTCGACGAGTTGCTCGGCAGCCACGATCCTGACGTGATCGCTGATCGGTTGCGGCGCCTCAAGCCTGTTGCGCGCGACGACCTGAGCCGGGTCAGCGTGGACACACTGATGGACACCCGGATGGGTCGTTGGGGCTCGTTCTGGAAGTGGTCGGCACGGCTGGTTGCCATCATCGCCACCGCAGCGGGCACCGCGATCGTGTTGCTCGCCATCGTCAACTACGCTGGCGCCGCGTTCGCCCGCTGGCTGCCGTGGCAATGGATCGGGTGGCCGCTGGGTTCCCGGATGCTGGGTTGGATGACGCGGCTCGGCGTGCTGTGTGTGGTGGCCAGCTGGTTGGCGGTGTACCTGTTCGCCCGGGAGTCGGTGCGAAAGGCGCGGATCGGTCTCGGGGCCGCCCGCGACGTCCGGCCCGACACGTGGCCCGGTGTTGGTCTGGATGCTCCCTTTGACGCCATCGCCTCCCGCTGGTTCTACGCAGCCTTCCTGTCCATCATCGGAGGTCTGGGTTTCGTCTGGTGGGGCATGGGGACCTCCTCGTCCGGATGGCTGTCGCTACTGGGCGTGCTGATGGTGCCGGTGGGGGTGTGGCTGAGCCTGGTGGGGGTGCGTTACCAGCGGGTGCAGGCGATGGTGACGGGCAGCCTGTTCGCCGGTCGCTCCTGAACCACGCACTGTGCTGGATCCGCCTCAGTGGCCGAAGCGTCGCTCCCGCTGGGTGAATGACCGCAGTGCGCGCAGGAAATCGACGCGTCGGAAATCTGGCCACAACGCTTCACAGAAGTAGAACTCGCTGTGCGCGCTCTGCCACATCAGGAAGCCCGACAGCCTTTGCTCCCCGGACGTGCGGATGATCAGATCCGGATCTGGCTGCCCTTTGGTGTACAAATGTTCGGCGATCTGGTCGATCTCGAGACTGGTGGCCAATTCCGCCAGGTCGGTGCCCTTCGCGGCCTCTGCGCTGAGCAATGAACGGACGGCGTCGCGCAATTCGTGCCGACCGCCATAGGCAATGGCAACGTTCACCAGCAATCCGGGGCGATCGTGGGTCTGCTGCTTCACCTGCTCCAGGCGTTCCGCCATCGTGTCCGGCAGCAGCCGCATGTCGCCCACCGCCTGCACGGCGAATCGGCCCGAGGCAGCCAGATCCACCACCAGCTGCTCGATGACTCCGAGCAGCTCCTCCAGTTCCGAACCCTCATCTCTGCTCAGGTTGTCAATGCTCAACACCCACAGAGTGACCACCTGGATGCCCACCTCGTCGCACCATCCGATGAAGTCGAGCAACTTGCCGGCGCCTGCCCGGTAACCGGCGATGAGAGGTTCACCGGGGGCGTTCATTCGTGCCCAGCGGCGATTGCCGTCCGCCAACACGGCGACGTGATGAGGGAGGCGTTCGCGATCCATCTCCGCCAGCAAGCGGCTCTCGTAGGTGGAGTAGACCCATTCCGGTGGATGAAGACGATCCAGTGCGCTACTCAGCTGCTTCCCTTTCATCATGGGGGCAAGCCTAGTCCGGAGACTCGTCTTCCAAGCGTGGGTTCATGGCGGCCCTTGGACAGACCGGGGTATTGCTCCACGCCAGCCCTACGGTAGCGTAGCTTCATGTCCGAGAGTCTCGGGATGGCTGCGCCCGCGGTCACCACCGAAGTGAAGCCCAGGATGCGCGGCTGGTTGCACACTGGAATGACCCCGATTGTCTTCTTCGCCGGTCTCGCGCTGGTCATCGCCGGCCAGACTGTCGGGCTGCGGACGGCAGCTGCGGTGTACCTGGTCAGCTCATTGCTGCTCTTCGGCACGTCGGCCGCCTACCACCGCGGCAAATGGTCTCAGCCGGTGGCTGTGATGTTCCGAAGAATGGATCACGCCAACATCTTCCTGTTCATTGCCGGTACCTACACGCCATTGGCAGTCGGCTTGGTGGAGGGCCGGTCCCGGGTGCTTCTGCTGAGCGTGGTGTGGGGAACAGCGGGGCTGGGCGTGCTGTTCCGGGTGTTGTGGTTGGACGCGCCCCGGTGGCTGCACACCGTGCTGTATCTGCTGATGGGGTGGACCGCGGTCGGCTGGTTTGGTCAGTTCTGGGTGTCCGGCGGGCCGACGGTGGTGCTCCTGGTGCTGGCCGGTGGTCTGGTGTACTCAATCGGTGCCGTTGTCTACGCACTTCAGCGTCCCAACCCCTCACTCACGTGGTTCGGTTTCCACGAGATATTCCACGCCTGCACCATTGTCGCGGCGATCTGCCATTACATCGCGATAGCGCTGGTCTACTTCTCGTTCGGGTGAGCGAGCAGTAGCTCGCTGAGCGCCCCCAGCAGGTCGTCGTCCATCCGCATCGACATCAACGCAGACATCCGTCGTGCAGCTGTCGAATTGCGCTCCAGAACATCCATCACGTCCTGTTTCAGCTCGAACGAGATTTCCGCTTGGTCGAGCAGCTCGAACACCCGCTGCTCGACAGCATTGTCGTGCAGCACCAGTTCGCTGCTGAAGATGACGGTGGCCCCGTCAGCGGTGCTGACTTCCCCGACGTCGATGGTCAGACTGTTGGTGACCGGGTCGTAGTTGGTGGCGAAACGCTCCACCTCCGCCTGACGGGCACCGACGAGCACCACGGTGTAGTGGCGAGCAGTGGGAACCACGTCCAGTTCCCCCTCGGCACCGGCGATGCTGAAAATGCCGGCTCGCCAGTCGAACCGGAATCTGGTACGGACGGCGCGTGGTTCGGCGGCGTCATCGTCTTCGTACAGCAGGAACTCACCATCAGCGCCGGCGTACAGCCGAACCTCCAGCGCCGCGGGGTTGTCGACGCGCAACTGGTCGGGTCCGGTCAGAGGCAGGATGCTGCCAGCCGCGGCCAGCACCGGTATGTCCTCGATACCCCGGTACAGCACCGTGCTGCGATCCCCGTAGAAGATCAGCCCGGTGAAGATGTCGATCCAGGTGCCAGGCGGCAGCCACGCCGTGACCTTGGCCAGGTTCAGGTGCGGGTCCCGCGGCGAGGTGATGGGTGCCACCAGCAGCTCGGAGCCGAACAGGTACTGGTTGGGCACCTTGAGTGATGCTTCTGCGGGGCTCGGATGGTAGTACATCGGCAGTATCAGTGGGGTCGCTGCGCTGTGAGCCCGTTCGTTCATCGTGTACAGGTACGGAACCAGGCGGTGTCGGAACCGCAGGTATTCGCCTTGCACCCGTTCGGCGATCTCGTTGAACTGCCACGGCTCCTTGCCGGAGAAGGCGTTGTTCCCGGAGTGCAACCGGTTGATCGGTGAGAAGCAGCCGAACTGCACCCAGCGGGTGGCCAATTCGTCATTCTTGTAGCCGAGCGCGTGTCCGCCGATGTCATGACTCCACCAGCCGTAGCCGATGTTGCTGGCCGTGGCGGTGAAGTAGGGCTGGAAGTCCAGGGACTCCCAGCTGATGATGGTGTCGCCGGAGAAGCCGATCGGGTAGCGATGTGACCCCGGCCCGGCGTAGCGGGAGAAGGTCATGCCGCGTTTCCCGCCACGGCTGGAGTCGAGGTAGTGCAGGTGGTTCAGCATCCACAGCGGGTCCAGCCCGGGGATGCTGCTGCTGCTTCCCTGCTGCCAATCCACCCACCAGAAGTCGACCCCCTCGTCCTCCAGCGGGTGATGGATCTTCGCGAAATAGTTCATCGCGAACCGCTTGTCGGCAATGTCGAAGGAGACCGGCAGGTCGCTGTCCGGGTCGATGCCCATCGCCTCGGCCATTTCGGGATAGCGCTGCTCGGATCCGCGGACGCCGTCGGCAGGGTGCACGTTGAGGGTCACCCGCAACCCTTTCTCATGGAGCCATTCCAACAGCCGCACATGATCGGGGAAGAGGTCGGTGTTCCAGGTGTAGCCGGTCCAGCCGTGCCCGTATTTGGGGTCGATGTCGGTCTGGTGCCAGTCCATGTCGATGACCGCGACGCTGAAGGGCAGATCCTCCTCGGCGAAGCGGTTCATCAGCTCGATGTAGCCGTCCTGGGTATAGGGGAAGTAGCGGCTCCACCAGTTTCCCAGAGCGTAGCGGGGAAGCATCGGCGGAGGACCGCTCAGGTGGTGGAAATCGGCCATCGCTTGGGCGTAGTTGGTGCCATGGGCGAATACGTAGACATCAACCGCGCCCTCCTCGCGGGAGATCGGCCAGCTCTCGTCATCCAACAGAAGGCTCTTGGAATCATCGAGTGAGGCGACCCCCCAGGTGCTGACCAGACCGTCTTCCAGGTCGATGGCGCCATCGGCGTCGTCCAGGGTGCGCGCCGTTCCCTTCAGATTGATGGGCACTCCCAGATAATCCGCGGACTCGCTGTTCGGCTCCTCGCCGTATCGCCACACCGAGTGGTAGCTGCCCTTTCCGGTGACGCTCAACCCGTCTCGGGATGGGCGCTGCTTGTTGTACGACAGGTGCAGGTGTTCGGTGATGATCTCCAGCGTGGAGTCCTTGTCGGTCACGGTGAACTCGCACGGTGGGAAATCTCGGTTCAACACTGTCTGGGTTGGCTGATCGGCGAAGGAGCCCGACGGTGACCATTCGATGCGCACGAGTTGTGGGGTGAGCACTGTGATGCGGTGGTTGTCTGCCTGGACAATGGCGGAATCGGGGGCCAGCGGCGCGGTTGACAGGTGAAAACGTTGTGGGATGCCGGTCACTGGTGTCATGACAGCAGTCTAGGGAGGAGGGGCATGCCGGGGTCGGACTGGCAAATGGGCAATCCGCGTCGGCTCCGGGGAGAAGTCCCGGCGCAGGGTACGGGCCACCAGCGGCGACCTCGGCCCGGCGTACCCCGTCCCTTCCGAGACCCTCTCGGAATCTCGGAAGGGACGGTTCGATCATGCTCCTCGCGGCGTTGACACGCCCGACTCGAGAATGCGAATACCGCATTCGCCTACGGCGCCTTCGGCGGATGCTCCCGGATCAATGTTGAGGTGTCGCTCTGGGAAACGGACATCCAGGGGAGCGGGGTTGCTTGCATCCGCGGTGATGGTCACCCCGCCATGGGTGATGAGCACCCGTGCGCGGTGTCCACGCCATGCGATCGGAAATGCCAGGGAGGTCCAAGATTCCGGGAGGTGGGGAGCGATGACAAGCTCGTTGTCGGTGAAGTCGAGGCCCCCAAATCCGTTCACGGCGAGTTGGTAGGTACCGCCACACGCGGCCGTATGGATCCCGCCGATGAATGTTCCCGCTACGACGGCATGGTGGGTGTTGAGCAGATCCACCGTGGAAGTGTCCTGGAAGTGGCGGAAGGCCTCCTCGGTCTCGCCGATCTGGACGGCGAGCATGCCGAATGCCGCGTGTGACAGGGAGGAGCCGTGGGCGCACCGCGAGAGATAGTGGTCGTAGTTCGCGGCTTGGACCTCCTTCGGGAAGCGGTGCCGCTGGAGCCACATCAGCATCGGGACGTCCGCCTGCTTGGAAACCTGGGTGGAGACGGCCACGCCGTTCGGCCAGCCCCAGTACTCGTCAGGATTGATGAGCCGTGAACGGACCTGGTCGGGGGTGACATCCTCAAGGGCGGAGAACCCCTTGAACTGCTCCACCACGCCGGTGGTCGGATCGGGTGCCGGGAGCACGAGTCCGTCGCGCACCCGACGCCACGCGTCAACCTCGTCGGGAAGCAATGAGATCTTGTCGGCCAGCCTGGCCAGGGCTTCAGGGTGCTCCACAGCCAGCAATGCATACGTTCGAAGTGCGTAGTCGAGTGCGGCGTGGCTCTGGTAATTGGTGAAGGCGTTGTCGTCGACGTTCTCGTGCCATTCATCAGGCCCCAGAAGCCGCATGCAGTGGTAGGTCTGGGTCGCGTCGTTGTAGCGAACGAACGAGCGGAGGAAGCGCGCCACTTCGAAGGCGATTTCCGCACCGTACTCAACGAGATAGCCCACGTCTTCGGTGACCTGCACGTACCGCTCGATCGTGGAGACCACGTCTGGCGAGACGTGCATCTGCCAGACGTTGAAGTGGTTGCGGATCGGCCGACCTGTCAGGACGTCGACGAAGAAGATGTCGGGGCACAGTTCGTCGCCGGTGACGCCCGAGATCCACGCGTAATAGGCCCCCTGGTAGCCGAGACGAGCGGCCTTTCGGCGGGCGCCATCGAGTGTCCCGTGTCGGTAGACGAGCAGTGAGCGTGCCAGCTCCGGCTCGGTGAACAGGAATGCGGGGAGGTTGTAGACCTCCTGATCCCAGAATGCCGAGCCCTGGTACGCCTGGCAGGACAGGCCGCGGGCTCCGACGGGCAGGTGATCGGAGTGTGCAGGCGTGCAGATGCGGTTGTGGTACGCACTGAACCGAAGGGCAGCCTGCGACACGAGGTCGCCTTCGACAACGACGTCCATGTTCGACCAAATTGCCTCCCAGCGCGCTGTTGAAGCCGCGGCCAGCGTGTCGTACGACTCGGCTCGCGTGTCGTCGACCAGGGCGAGTGCGGCCGCCGCAGGGTCGCTGGTGTCGTTGGAAGAGAAGACGCTGGCGACGGTCTGAAGGGTGACCGGCTGCCCCGCCCGGACCTTGACGGTGCGGCGGGTTCCGTGGACCTGGTCGTCGGCGAAATCCTTGGACTGTTCAGCAACCCCGTCGACGAGGCGTGACGCAGAGGCCACGGCAAGCGTGATTCCACTCTCGACGGTTCTGGCGCTCGCCAGGAGCTGTCCGTCTGACTCGGCTCGGACGTCGACTTGGGGGAGGTGGACGCCATTGAGGCTCCAGATGTCGGTGTCGATGCCGGCGTCGATGTCGATCGTGATGTCGCCGTCAGAACTGAGTGTCCAGCGTTGGGCCATCAGGTGGAGGTTGTCGTAGCTCGCGAATCGTGTGGCCTCGATGCGCACGGCGACACCGTCGATGTCCTGGGTGAAGGACCCGGAGTACACCCCGGCCCGCAGATCGAACCGGGCCTCAACCTCGTGCCCACTTTCGACGGATAGCGGGACCTGTCCAGCGCTCGCGGCGACGAAGAGCGGGTTGGGCGCGGTGGTGAGCTCTCGCCACTTGCCGTCGGCGCAGTCGTAGGTGTCGGTGACGACGAGTGCCACGTAGTCCTTTGCCCGCTGTTCTGCGGTGGTTCCGCGGTAGCCGAGATAGCCGTTCCCGCAGAGGAAGCTGGAGCCGGACGCCACAGAACGCTCTGCGTCCCAGCCACCCTCTACAAGGACCCACCCGTCTGGCTCGACAGTCAGCGTTTCAGTGAGCTTCATCAGGCACCTCCGAGAGCAGCTCGCCCAGGTCGGTGACGACGCAGGTTGCCCCGGCCTGGGCCAGAGCTGCACGTCCGGCTCCGCGGTCCACACCGATCACGTGGCGGAATCCGCCAGCAGAGCCAGACTCGACGCCGGAGATCGCGTCCTCCACCACCACCGCGCTGTCGGGTGTTGCCCCGAGCCGCTGCGCCGCGTCCAGGTAGGTGTCAGGAGCGGGCTTCCCAGCCAGTCCTCGCGCGACGCGATCGTCGCCGTCGAGGATCTCGGCGAACCTGTCGATGAGGCCCACTGAGCGGAGGACAGCGCGACAGTTCCTTGATGAGGACACGCAGCCAACCGCGATGTCCTGGGAGATGAGGCGGTCGATGAGCGTGACGCTGGTCGGAAAGACCGCAACCCTGCCCTCCTCAAGTGCGCTGCTGATCAGAGCGTTCTTGCGATTGGCCAAGCCGCAGACCGTTACCTTATCGGGATCATCGCTCGGATCGCCCCACGGCAAGTCGATGCCCCTCGACTCAAGGAAAGCGGAAGCGCCGTCGTAGCGAGGTCGACCATCGACGAACTCGAGGTAGTCGTTCAGGGTGAACGGCCGCCGTTCAGGGTTGTCGGCCGCCATGAAGCGAGTGAGGAAGTCATTGAATAACTCGCTCCACATCTCCACGTGAAGTGACGCGGTGTCGGTGATGACGCCGTCGAGATCGAAGAGGACTGCTCTCACAGTCCCGTCAAACAGGTCGGGAGTAGACATGTCAGGAGGGCTCCATGTGCCGTTGGCGGACGAAGATTCGGAGCATTCCTCGACGCACTGAACTGACACGCAGGCCGTCCGCCCCGCGCGGGGCGGAGGTTGCGCGGACGGTTTAGCATTGCATCTCCGTCGATGTCGTTGAATGCCCTGACCAGACTCACGAAATGTGCTCGCACAGCACCAGACCTGAGTCGTTGCAGTAGAGATACTCTGCACGCTTCACCCGATTCAGCGGTCCGCGAGTCAGCGCTACTGCCTGAAACCACCGTAGCCGCAAGAGCCAGGCTCTGCGGGTATCGCTGCCATTCCTTTGGGTGGGTGCGAGTCATGCGCGGTCGGTTTCTGTTGTCGTCGTAGCAGGCAGCGCTTGGTCGGTTTCCGGCCGGGATCGATCCCGATGATCTGACGAGTTGCTTCTCCCCGACCGACACGACCCGGCCGCGCACCGTCGGCCATCGCGTCGCCCACATCGAACGTCACCGTGGCTTCTTGCTGGCGCTACCCCGTGCCAAGTGAACGTTTGTCGACATCACGGCGAGGCTTCCGACAAACGCGCGAGGGTCGGGCTAGCGTCCTCGCATGGATGGTCCCAGACCGTTGCCGAACCGGAGGCACAGTCGTTCCGCTGCGGGGCCGATCCCATCCGGTGCCCTACCCGATCGACGACCTAGTCCCTGACCAAAGGGGGGTCGCAGGCCAGCCGGCACGGCCCCCGACGAGGAGCCCGCCGTGCTGAATACCGACAACCACGTTCTGCAGAGCAGCAAGTCCTCCGCCGACGGCGAAGCCGACATCGCGATCAAGACTTATGTGATCGACACCTCGGTGCTGTTGAGTGATCCACGGGCCCTGCTGCGGTTCGCTGAGCACGAGATCGTGTTGCCGATCGTCGTGATCACAGAGTTGGAGGGCAAAAGGCACCACGCCGAGCTGGGCTACTTCGCCCGCACTGCGCTGCGGTTGCTGGACGACCTTCGGATTCAGCACGGCCGATTGGATCTGCCGGTGCCGATCAACGACCGGGGCGGAGTGTTGCACATTGAGCTGAACCACACCGATGCGGAGCGGCTGCCAGCTGGTTTCCGGTTGGGCGACAACGACACGCGGATCCTGGCGGTGGCGTTGAACTATTCCGCCGAGGGGCGGGACGTGGTGCTGGTCAGCAAGGACCTTCCGCTTCGGGTGAAGGCGTCCGCGGTGGGACTGGAGGCGGAGGAGTACCGAGCTGAGCTGGCTCGGGTGGAGACCGGCTGGAACGGCATGGTCCCGATGGAGGTCGGGGCCGACGTGATCGACG
>JAGXHS010000094.1 GCA_024636075.1 Propionibacteriaceae bacterium | reverse complement strand
GCGGTGGCGGCCTCCTTGGCGGCGTCCAGTCGATTGGGCTTCACGTCGGTGGCCTCCATGGACAGCGAGGCGTCGATCACCACGACGATCGTGGCGCGTTCCCGTGGCACGTTCTCCACCCCGAGCGGCCGCGCCCAGGCCAAGGCCAGTGCCACCAGCGAACACAACGACATCGCGACGGCGACGTGTCGACGCCACTGGGACTGCTTGGGCAGGATCGCTGCCAACACACCGGTGTTGGTGAAACGGATCCCGGTGCGTCCTTTGAGTCGCAGGATCACCAAGTAGGCGATGATCAGCAGTGGAAGAGCCGCGAGCGCTCACAACCTGCCCGGGTTCATGAAATCGGGCCACGTGATCAGGGTTGTCATTTCATCACCCCTTGTGGCGGGGCGTGCAGCATGCTGGCGGTGCGCCGGTAGTTCAACACGAACCGGGCGATGTCCTGCACCCAGTCGCGATCAGTACGCAGCTGGATGTGACCCACACCAGCTCGCCGGAGGGCCACCTTGATCCGCTCCCGCTGGGCAGCGCTGGCGGCATTCATTCGTTCCCGGGCGGCCTTGTCGGAGGTGTTCACGTAGCGGACGAAGTCCGTTTCGGGATCGGTGATGAGCATTTCGCCCACGTCAGGGAAATCCAGCTCGCGGGCGTCCACCACCTCAATGGCCAGGACCTGGTTGCGCACCGCCAGTCTGCGCATCGCACGCTCCCACGGCGGCGACACGTTGGGGTCGAGTTCGGCATCGCCTGGTGTGAGGTAGTCGGAGACGACCACCCTCATCCCCCGCCGGCGCTGGCTGCGATTCAGTTGTTCGATCCCCTGGGCCAGCGTCATCGAGCCGGGAGCATGGTCGGGGACGATGGGCTCGTCCAGCATCTTGCGCAGCAAGCCGTAGAGCGCGGTCCGTCCCGATCGGGCTTGCAACCTCTTGACGGAGTCCTGGCGCATGATCATTCCGCCGAACCGGTCTCCCATCTTCTGGCTCAGGAACCCGATGGTCGCGATGGCGGCGATTCCCAGATCCCGTTTGGTGACCCCTTCGGTGCCCCAGTTCATCGACGGGGTGACGTCCAGCAGTGCCCACACCTCGAGTTCGCGATCCGCGATCGTGTCGCGCACGTGCGGCACCGTGGTCCGGGCCGTGACCGCCCAGTCCATCTTTCGCACATCGTCCTGGCCGGGTTGGTAGATCCTGGCGTCATTTGCGTCGGAGCCGGGGCCTGGCAGCAGGCCGGCGTGATCGCCGTGCAGAAAGCCCTCAAGCCGTCGGACAACTGTCAGTTCGAGACGTCGCAGGGCAGCTTCCGGCGCGAGCTTCTTCAGCCCGAGGGTCGGGCCGGTGGGCGAGGCCAGCACGCTGCCGGCGGCGCCGATGTCAGGGTCCATCTCCACCGGCGGTGTCGACGGCGGTGAGAAGCGGGGAAAGGCCTCACTCATGCTCAGGTGCGGTACTCGGGTTGATGACGATGCTGCTCGTGACTGGCCTGGCGTTGCTGGGGATTCCAGACCGGCGTCGGCGGAGGCACCATGGCCAGGATCCGTTCCACCACCTGTGCCGCCTGGATGTTGTCAGCGACCGCATCGAAACCCAACATCATGCGGTGCGCCATCACGTCGATCGCCACGGCCTGGACATCGGTCGGGAGCACGTAGTCACGGCCGTGCACCAGGGCCAGAGCTCTCGCGGCAGCGACCAGGCCGAGCGTCGCTCGAGGAGAGCACCCGATCTGGATCACCGGAGTCAGATCCGGCATGCCGAACTCCGCCGGATTACGACTCGCCAACACCAGCCGGACGATGTACTCGGCCACCAGGTTGTGCACGAAGACGTTGGAGGCGATGTTCTGGAGCCTGGTCACCAGGGCGGGGTTCAGGACCCGCTCCGGCGTCGGTGGCGACACCGACATCCTTCGCAGAATCTCGAACTCCTCATTGCCGCGCGGGTACGGAACATCAACCTTGAACAGGAAGCGGTCCCGCTGCGCCTCGGGCAGCGGGTAGACGCCCTCGGACTCGACAGGGTTCTGGGTGGCGATCACGATGAAGGGATTCTTGGCAGGATAGGTGTGTCCAGCGATGGAGACTTGCTTCTCCGCCATCAACTCCAGCATCGCGGACTGAACCTTGGCCGGCGCACGGTTGATCTCGTCGGCGAGCACGAAGTTGACGAACACCGGGCCCAGCTCCACCTCGAAGCTCTCCTGGCTGGCTGAGTAGATTCGGGTACCCACGATGTCCGACGGAACCAGGTCGGGGGTGAACTGGATCCGGGCGAAATCTCCACCGACAACGGTGGCGAAGCTGCGAACGGCGAGTGTCTTGGCGACGCCGGGCACGCCTTCCAGCAGAATGTGGCCCTTGGCCAGCAGGCCGACCATCAGCTGTTCAACCATGTGTTCCTGGCCAACGATGACCCGCTGCACCTGAGCGATCGACTCCCCCAGGAGTTGTGCCGCCTCGGCGACGGTCGCAGGACCCGCGGAGGTCGCAGGACCCTCGGAGGTCGCAGGACCCTCGGCGGGGGTCTCGGGCTGCTGTGTGCTCAAGGGGGTACTCCTGACTGGCTGAACGACAACGACTGCCACGATACCGTGCCCGGGGAGCAGCACCCCCAAGCGGCGCCGCGCCCGGGGAGCATCACCCCCCCAACCGGCGCCCAGGCAGGTCGGAGCTGCTGGCACCCGGCTGGGCCGGTGGGCAGGGACTGCCTGTTGGCACCAACATGTGATGTGATTGGTGGCGATGTCTTCAGATACGCCGCCGCCGGATCAGGGTCCGTTCAGTGGCGCACCGCAGCAAGCTCGGGGCGAGGAGCCGCCGGGCGTTTTCGCGACGCCACTGCAGGCCGATGACCCTCCCCGTGTGGGCGACTTCTGGTTGGACGCCCGACTGACGAGCGGTCCAGCGGGTGTCGGCTACCTCGGCCATTCCGATGACGAGACCGCGGTGCTGTTGCTGATGCTCAGTGCTGGTGCGGCACAGGACGCCGCAGCCCGGGAACGGTTGGCCGGGGAGGTCAACATGCTGCACATCGACACGGTGGTGGCCCGGGGCGGTCAGGGCCAGGGCGACGGTCGGTTGGGGCACACGTTCCGGGCCGAAGATGGTGATCCTGTGGGTCCGGGGCACGCGCCGCTGGCACCTTGGGTGGCCCTCGTACACGACGGGTCGGCTGGCGCTGTCGCGGAGGCGGACAGGCTGCTGGCAAGCGTCGACCTGAGTACACGATCCTTGCAGGGAGCTCCCGACGGTCCGGCGTACCAGTTGCACTGGATCGATGACACCCGACCCGGAACCTCGCGGTTGTGGCCTCTGCCCTGGCCCGGGCGGCACGACCGCGCCGGCTGGGTCACCATCCTGATCAGCTGGCTACTGACACTGCTGTTGGCGGCGCTGGCCCTGCTGATCGCGGTCCTGCTCTTCCAGAACGCTCCCCCGCAGCCGCCTCAACCTCCCGTCCCCACCTCACCCCCGCCATCGGGATCAGGGTCGCCGCCGCCGTCGAGCGGCTCCCCCTCGAGTGGGTCTCCATCCAGTGGTTCACCGTCGTCGGCGAGTGCCTCGCCCAGCGCTTCATCGGGGGTCACCGGCAAGCCCAGCGACAGCCCGAGCATGGAATCGCCAAACCCCAGTGGCAGCGCCTCGGGTCTGGGTGGCTCCCCACCACCCAGCGAGAAGCTCTGAGATGCTCCCCTCCCTGATCGCAACCGACCTGGACGGCACGCTGCTGGACCGTCACGGTGACCTGAGCTCCCACAACGTCGCCATGTTGCGGGCAGCGCGGCACCTCGGCATACCGCTGGTGATCGCCACTGGACGCCCCCCTCGCTGGCTGGATGCACTCCGCCCGATCCGTGACCTCGAACCCTTGGTGATCTGCAGCAACGGCGCCCTGCAATGGGACCTGGCCCGTGGGGTCGAAGTATGCCGGGATGCGCTTGATCAGTTCGTGGCCGCAGATGTGGTCACAGTTCTTCGCGCCGAGCACCCGTCCATCAGTTTCGCCGTCGAGTACGGCCTGGGATGGGCTTGTGAGCCAGAGGTGGCTGCGCGTCGTGGGAGCCCGACCCCGGACCGCATCGCCGATGTCTGTGACCTGCTGGACGAATCGTTCGTGAAACTGCTCGCCCTGTGTGCCGACACTGGCACCGAGAACCTCGGCCGGATCGTCCGCGACGCGGTGGGCAAGCGGCTGGAGGTCACCTGGTCGGGGGTGAGCGAGCGAGCTGGGCTGGTGGAACTCGGTCCGTCGGGTGTCACCAAGGGCTCCGCGCTGAGTGCGATCTGTCAGCGACTCGGGGTCGACATCACCAAGGCCGTCGGATTCGGCGACATGCCCAACGACATGCCGATGCTGACCCGGGTCGGGAGTCCGCACGCGATGAAGCATTGTCACCCCGATCTCGCCCTGGCCGGCTTTCCGACGGCTGGCGACCACGACGACTCCGGTGTCGGCCGAACTCTCGAACGGCTGCTGAACGACGCCCAATGAGCTGAGGCCCCCGGTGGGAGCCCCTCGTCAAACGATTTCCGATCGGACACAATTCCGCAGAGTGGCTGACGACATGCCTGGTGCGATGTATCTTCAGCAGCACGATCAATTTCGACAGAAATCCGACAGAAAGCAGGGCGATGACGGCACCGACACTGGGCATCAGTCGCCGAAATCTCTTGGCCGGGGCCAGCGCCACGGTCGTCGCAGCTGCCCTCAGCGGCTGCTCGTACGGCTCTGAACGCAACGGTCTGCAGCTGATCCATGGTGCAACCGGCGGTGGTTTGAAGGACACTCTGGACCCGCACTTCCCCGTGACCGTCCCCGATATAGCAAGGGTCCGCAATCTCTACGAGCCGCTGTTCCAGTTCGCACCGGACTACAGCGTTAAACCCGGCTTGGCGGAAAGGATCGAAAGCTCCGCCGACGCCACGCAGTGGACCATCACGCTGCGCGATGGCGTCACATTCCACCACGGGAAGTCGCTCACGGCCGAGGACGTGCACGCCACCTTCGTCAGGGCCTTCGACCCGGACAATCCGTCGCCGCAAGCCGGCGACCTGGCTCCGATCAGCGACCTCGCCGCGTCCGGACCGTTGGACAAACTCACGTACCGGTTGCAGCTCACCAGACCGCTGTCCATCGTCAAACAGCTGCTGGCCGACTACGGTCTCGGGATCATCCCCACTGACTTCGACCTGGCCAACCCGGTGGGCACCGGCGCCTTCAAGGCCGATCTGTTCGTCCCCGGTCAACGCAGTCGCTTCCTGCGGTTCGACGACTACTGGGAGGGCCCGGCCTCCTTCGATGAGTTGGTGATCATCGACTTCGCTTCCGACGCCGCCAAGGTGAACGCACTGCTCGCCGGCCAGATCCAGACCACCGACAACCTGCCCACGTACCTCACCGAGGCGATC
>JAGXHS010000093.1 GCA_024636075.1 Propionibacteriaceae bacterium | reverse complement strand
GCGGCGCAGCACCTCGGCGAGTCGTGCCGCTGCTTTTCTTGGCGTGGTTGACAGTAGACGGGGGATCATGACATCCGCTATACCCGCCAATTGTCCACTGTGCAACCAATAACTGGCCTCAGGGGATGTTCTGGTGCAGAATCAGAGGGGGACTCACCTCAAGCTCACGTCTGCAGGGGAAGGCACGACAGAGCTGACGAGGAGATTCACCATGACAATTACACGTGGGGTCATCCACATTCATTCCACGCCGTCGGCGCTCGTGCAACACATCGAGTGGGCCGTCGGC
Source organism: Propionibacteriaceae bacterium (assembly GCA_024636075.1). GTDB lineage: Bacteria > Actinomycetota > Actinomycetes > Propionibacteriales > Propionibacteriaceae > JAGXHS01. Next base: position 8,353 of record JAGXHS010000093.1, on the reverse strand, counting down.
TCGATTCTTGGTGCAACGGTGCGGATGGACTGGTCCGCCCAACCAGCGGAGCCTGGCAGTTACCGGGCCGAGCTGAGCTGGCGCGCCCCGGTCGGCACCGGGGCCAGGCTCGCCACCGCATTCAACCGGTGGCAGCGGCTGCGCTATGAGGTCACCGAGGAATTCTCTGCCCAGGACGAGGGGCATCGCTGGTCGGTCACCCCGAGTCTCGGCATCTTCCACGCCAGCACCGGACCGCATGGCGACATCATGATCAGCGAAGATCGGATCAAGGCAGCGCTTCTCGCCGCGACGCTCGGACACGAACCAGTGCAGGTCGGGCTCGCGCGGCTGTTGGGACAGCCGTGGGATGACGAGTTGGAATCCTTCCGCCACAGCGACGAGAGTGGATCCGTGCGTTGGCTGCACCAAGTGGTGTGAAGGCGCTGGCCACCATGTGCGGCTGACCTCAGGTGTCAGACGGTCTGGTGCTCGTTGGTGACGGCGATCGCCACGTTGTGGCCGCCGAAGCCGAATGAGTTGTTCAGCGCAGCCAGATCACCTTCGGGCAGTGTGCGGGCTTCGCGGGCGACGTCGATCGGCAGGCCGGGCTCCGGATTGTCCAGATTGATGGTCGGCGGCACGGTTCTGGTGACCAGCGCCATCACCGCCGCGAAAGTCTCCACAGCGCCAGCGCCACCGAGCAGGTGTCCAGTCATCGACTTGGTCGAGGTGACGACCACGCCATCGGTGTCATCACCCAGAGCGGCGCGCACGGAGTTTGCCTCCGTGACGTCGCCCTGCGGGGTTGACGTGCCGTGGGCGTTCAGGTGCTTGATGTCACTGCTGGCCAAGTCTGCGTCCTTGAGGGCACGCAGCATGGCGGACTTCTGTCCGTGACCGGTCGGATCGGGTTTCACGATGTCGTGCGAGTCCGCGCTGATGCCCGATCCGCGCAACGTTGCGTAGATCTTTGCTCCGCGGGCCTGGGCATGCTCGAGGGTCTCCAGCACCATCAAGGTGGCCCCTTCAGCGAGCACGAAGCCATCCCGGTCCACATCCCACGGGCGGGAGGCCGAGGGCGGGTCGTCGTTGCGGCGACTCAGTGCCCCCATCTTGGCAAACGCATTGATCGGCAAGGGATGGATGACCGCTTCGGTACCCCCGGCGAGCACAACGTCGGCGCGTCCCAGCCGCAAGATGTCCATGGCCAACGAGATGCTCTCATTCGAGGAGGCGCAGGCCGAGACGGGAGTGTGCACACCGGCCCGCGCGCCCACCGCGAGGCCGAGATTCGCCGCTGGCGCGTTGGCCATCAGCATCGGGATGGTGAACGGGCTGACCCGGCGGATTCCCTTGTCCTTCTGCACGTCCCACTGCCCGAGCAGGGTGTGCAGACCACCGATCCCTGATGCGCACGCCACAGAGAGGCGTTCCGGGTCCACTTCGTTGTTCTCACCCAGGCTCAGGCCGGCGTCCTGCCATGCTTCGGCTCCTGCGATCATCGCCAACTGGGTCGAGCGATCCATGCGACGTGCCTCGACGCGATCAAGAAAGTCGAGGGGATCGGCGGCTGCTTCGGCGGCGAAGGTGACGGGCAGGTCCTGGGCCCAGTCCTCGTCAAGGTGGTGCACCCCGCTCTTGCCGGCGAGCATTGACTGCCACGTGCTGGCGGCATCCTTTCCGAGAGGTGTGAAAGCGCCGAAACCGGTGATCACCACTGTGGTCATGAGCTAACTCCAAAACAATTGAGAGGCGGGAACGCCGAAGGGTGGTTCGTCGGGATGAGACGGTCTCGGGGATGGGCGGGTGGAGGCGATCCCCACCCGCCGCACCGGAGGTCAGGACTGGGCGCGCTCGATGTAGGCGACGGCGTCACCCACTGTCTTGAGGTTCTTGGACTCCTCGTCGGGGATGGAGACGCCGAACTTGTCCTCGCAGGCGTAGATGATCTCCACCATTGACAATGAGTCGACGTCGAGGTCGTCGGCGAAGGACTTGTCCATCTCGACGTCTTCGGCGGCGACTCCGGCAACGTCGTTGACGATGTCGGCCAGGTCGGAACGGATTTCTTCGGTGCTTGCCATGACTGGCTCCTTCTTTGTGGTCAGGGATTTCAGGTGGTCAGGGATTTCGGGTGGTCAGGGCAGTTTCAGTACCTGGCCGGCGTACACCAGACCAGCTCCGAAACCGATGATCAGGGCGTTCTGCCCGCTGGTGACCTCGCCGGACTCCAGCAAGGCCTCCATCGCCAGCGGAATTGATGCCGCTGACGAATTTCCCATGTGCGTGATGTCGCGGGCGACGACCACGCTCTCGGGAAGCTTGAGCTGGCGCAACATCGAATCGGTAATTCGATTGTTGGCTTGGTGGGGGATGAACGCGTCGAGTTGCTCAGGTGTCAGCCCGGCAAGCTTGATGGCCTCAGCCGACTTGCGGGCGATGAACGTCGTTGCCCAACGGAAGACCTTGCTGCCCTCCATGTGGATGTAGGGCGTCTCCCCCTGATCCATCGCCTCCTTCCAGTCGTCGACGTGGATCACTCCGACCTCCTCCGGGTCAGATCCCCACACGGTTGGCCCGATGGCGGGTACGTCGCTGGCGCCGACGATGGTGGCACCGGCGCCGTCGGAGAACAGGAAGGCGGTGGAGCGATCATTGATGTCGGTCAGCCGGCTGAGTGTTTCGACGCCGATCACCAAAACATTGCGCGCCGCCCCGGATCGGACGACGCCCTCGGCCATCGTGATTCCGTAGCAGAAGCCTGCGCAGGCTGCCGAAATGTCGAAGGCGGCCGGGTCGGGGCAGCCCAGTTCTTTGGCCACCTCGCACGCCAAGGCCGGAGTCTGCTTGAAGTTGCTGACCGTGGAGCAGATCACCAGGTCGATGTCCGCGGCGGTCAACCCGGCTCGATCCAATGCCTTGCGTGCGGCTTCCACGGACATCAGGAGGGGAGTTTCTTCCTCGGTGGCCCAGCGACGCTCGACGATGCCGGTCCGTTGCTGGATCCACTCATCGGTGGATTCGATCATCGTGCACATCTCGGCGTTGTCCACCACACGCGAGCCGCGATAGCCGCCCACGGAGAGCAGTTTGGCGTAGCGGGGCCCGGAGGAGGCGGTCAGCTCACTCGAAACTGGTGGGGTCATGGATGCGCTCACTGATCCTTCTTGGAGTTGGGTGTTGCCCCGCCGTCGCCGATTGGTCCACCCGAACCGGCGTGCTCGGCGATGAATGCCTTGGCATCGGGGATCTGATCAGGGGTGTTGAGGCTGAACAATTCGACACCGGCGAGGTTCCGCTTCGCGATCCCGGTGAGGGTCCCCGAGGGGGTCAGTTCCAACAATCCGGTGACCGCCATGTCAGTCATGGTATCCATGCACAGGTCCCAGCGCACCGGGTTGGCCACCTGTCCGACAATCCGATCCAGCGCATCCCTGCCGTTGGCGACTCGTGTCCCGTCGGAGTTGCTCAGTAGCGGAATGGACGGTTCGTCAACGTGGACGGCTTCGGCGAGTGACCTCAGGTGCGCCACGGCGGGTTGCATGTGCACCGTGTGGAATGCGCCGGCGACGCTCAACGGGATCAACCGGGCGCGCTGCGGCGGGTTCGCTGCCAGGGCTTCAAGTTGCTCGATCGTACCGGCCGCGACGATCTGGCCGCGCCCGTTGTTGTTGGCGGGCGTGAGACCGACTGCATCGATGGCGGCCAGAACCTCTTCCAGTTTGCCACCGATCACCGCGGTCATCGAGGTTGGCCGGGTCCGGGACGCTTCGGCCATCGCCAGTCCCCGTTCCCGAACGAGCACCATCGCCGACTCTGCGGAGACAATTCCGGCGAGTGCGGCGGCTGCCAGTTCGCCGACGCTGTGACCTGCGAGGACCCCCACGGCGGCGACTGCCTGCTCGTGGTCGTCGAAGAGTTCTTCGTAGCAGGCAATCGCGGCGGCCACCAGCAGTGGCTGCGCAATCGCGGTGTCCCGAATCGTCTCGGCATCGGCGTCAGTCCCGTAGTGCTCCATGTCGATTCCCGCCACGGCTCCCAGCCACTTCAGTCTGGTTGCAAAACGGGGCTCGCTGAGCCACGGTGTCAGGAATCCTGGGGCCTGGGCGCCTTGGCCCGGGGCGACGATTGAAAGCACGACTCCACTCTGTCGGGTTCTGTGCGACATGTCGCCCTGGACACGACGAAAAGCGGCAAGGGCAATTTGTGGGATTCCTACAAACAGGATGCGGACATGCTCCCGAGGTGCTGGGCGGCGATTGTGTATCCGCTCCATCTGGGGTTCGCTCGCAGCGTCAGCGCTGCGCTCCCAATCGACCCAGTGTCAGCGCCAGCCGCAGCACGTAGGCGTCACGTGCCGCGGCTGCGTTGTAGCCGGTGACGTCCAGTATGCGTTTGATCCGGTACCGCACGGTGTTCGCGTGCACGAAAAGACTGCGTGCTGTTGCCTCGACAGAGCCTCCGTTGTCGAGGAAGGCGACACAGGTCTGCAAAAGGTCACCGCCGGATTCCGCCAGCGGCCGGTACACCTCGACCACCACTCTGCGCCGGGCATGTCCGTCACCGGACAGCACCCGTTCGGGCAACAAATCGTCCGAAGAGAGAATGCGCGGGCCTTCGGGCCAGGCGGTCGCTGCCCGCAGTCCGGACACTGCGGCCCGAACCGACGACGAGGCGTCCGCGAGGTGTTCAACGACCGGGCCGACAACGATCGGACCGGTGCCGAACAAGACGGCCAGTTCACGGACCAGGGCAATGGCTGCGGCATCATCGGTGACCGGTTGGCCCCCCAACACCAACACGAGCCGCTCACCTTGATGGGCCACCAAGGTGTCCAGACCAAGACGTTCAGCGTGTCGACGCACCTCGGGATGGGATGAGGATTGCTGAGTGGCGGGCGCCATGCCGACCGCCACACACACCTTGCCAGCGTTCGACCAGCCGAGCGCACTCGCCCGTGAGATGACGGTCTCGTCGGTCTCGGCACGCACGATGGCATCGACCACCAGAGCTTCCAATCGCGCGTCCCACGCCCCGCGGGTCTCTGCGGCCCGGGCGTAGACCTCAGCTGCTCCGAAGGCAACCTCACGGGAGTAGACCAGTGCGGCTGGACGCAGGATCTCCCGGTCCCGCACGTCCATGATCTTGTCCACCTGCTCCTCGACGACGTCGATGGTCACCCTCATCAACTCGACCGTCTGCTGCAGCGAAATCATTCTCGTCAGGGCACGGGGAGCGGCATAGAAGACGCCCGCAGGATCGAAGTGCTCGTCGTCTCCGGCCACCCACTGCACGAATCCGTCGATGCCTGCGCGGGCAACCAGGGTGATCCAGGAACGGTGCTCGGCGTCGACGTCGAAGAACCAGCTCAGCCGCTGCTCCATCGCGGTCAGCGAAGCGGTCGTGAGCTGTGCGGTGTTGTCGGCCAACCTCCGCGCCAAGGACTGGCGCTCAGCAGGTGTGCACAGTGTCGACGGATCGCCGAAACTCAGATCGCCCATGGTTCCCCCGATGTGAAGCTCGAATGCGAGACTAGCCCAGATCGAACGGATTGGGTGCTGCCGACTTGTACAGGTGGCCGACCACAGGGAGGCGTGCGTGGATCCGGTGACAGCACTGAGGGAGGTTTCCTTCTGGCTGGAGCGGTCGCGGGCGAAGCAGTACCGCAGCAAGGCGTATCGCGTTGCCGCCGAGGCCGTGGAGCGGTTGTCCGAGAATGATCTGGAGCTGCTGGTGGCCGGCGGTGATCTGCAGTTGGTACCGGGCATCGGCAAGAGTACTGCGGCAGTGATCTCCCAGGCAGTTTCAGGCCAGACGCCGGAGGCATTGCGAGCGCTGCGTGCGGCAGGTGCAGAGCCGTTGGACGTGGACGCCACCCCGATCCGATCCCGACTGCGAGGAGACCTGCACACCCACACCACCTGGTCCGACGGGGGATCGAGCCTGGTCGAGATGGTGCAGACCGCGCAGCGCCTGGGCCTCGACTACCTTGCCATCACCGATCATTCACCCAGGTTGCGGATCGCGAACGGACTCAGCCCTGATCGGGTCCGTGCCCAGTGGCGGGAGATCACCGAGGTGCAGTCCAGCTTCGAGGTGCGGATCCTGCGGGGGGTGGAGGTGGACATCCTCGCCGATGGTTCCCTGGACCAGAACACCGAGATCCTCGACGGGATGGACATCGTGGTGGCGAGCGTGCACAGCGACCTCCGCGCCACAACTGAGGTGATGACCCCACGGATGGTGAGGGCGATCGCGCACCCCCGGACGACCGTCCTGGGTCACTGCACGGGTCGGCGGGTTGACGGCCAGCATGGCAGCCGGCCCCAGTCGAGCTTCGACGCAGAGGTGGTGTTCGAGGCCTGTCGACACTTTGGCGTCGCTGTGGAGATCAACTCCCGACCCGAACGTCAGGACCCACCCGACGACCTGCTCGCGCTCGCCATCGAGATGGGGTGTCTGTTCAGCATCGACACCGACGCCCACGCTCCGGGGCAACTCGACTTCCTGGATCTCGGGGCCGGCAGGGCGTTACGTGCCGGGGCTGATCCCAAGACCATCATCAACACGTGGCCGGTGCAGGAACTGCTTGATCACGCCGGTCGGCATCAGTCCGTTTGACCCGGTTTCGGCCCACCGAACATGATTTCGTCCCAGCTGGGCACCGCGGCACGCTTTTTGCGCGCCTTGGGCTTGGCCGCCGGGGCGGCGGTGTCGAGCAGGGCTCCCGGCTCGACACCGGCGGCGCTCGCCTCAGTGACCAGCTCCTCGTCTTCGACCTCGGAGACCTCCACCTCGATCGATTCCTCCGCCACCACCTCGTCCTGCTGTTCCCCGGAGGCCGGAAGCTCTTCGACCTCCGTCGTCGGCGCCGGGTGGACCTCGGAGAGGGCTTCCACGACCGGCTCGTTGAGACCGGCATAGATGTTGACCGAATCCTCGTCGAAGCTGGACAGCAGGTCGTAGAGCACATCCATGTTGCTCTGCCGTGGTGGCACGATGTCGTAGACACCGTCCACCTGTTCCAGCTCCGCTTCGCTGTAGTCATGGGGATCGCCGTGCTGCCCGCGACTGTCGCCCTGTTCTGCTGCTGCTTCTGGTTCTCCGGTTTCTTCAGCGTCTGCTGCTTCCGGGGACTCGGCGTCGTCATCCTGGATGGCCCTGACGAGGGCCAATTCGTCGTTCAGATCGAGGGTCGGCTCGTTGTCCTGGTCCGGGCGGCGCCGATGCCCCGGTTGGGGTCCGTGGGAGCTGGGGGAATGCTCCCCGATCAACCAACGTGCTTCGTCATTGACGGCCGAGGAATAACGCAACTTCGATTCGTAGCGGAACAGAGCTTCACGAGACGATGAGCCGGAGTGGTAGCTCGCCTTGATGGTCCAGCGTCGATCCTCATCACGCCAGGAGTCCCACTCGACCGTCTCCGGGTCGACGTTGCGGGCCTTCAACCGCTCGGCGACGACGGTCCGCATGGAACGGTTCGAGCTCGATTCACCACGGCGACGCACCGGCGAGGTGAGCGCACTACTGGTGACGTGCTCACGTTCGGCGAGCACCGGCGCGGCGTAGGGCTCCACCTGCTCCGCCGGTACCCCCGCAGCTTGGGCGACCTCTTCCAGACTCTGTCCAGCTCGAATGGATGACTGGATTTCCCGTGGGCTCAACGCACTGTCCATATGTATCTCCAGAGGTCCCTGCGACTGGCGCATCGGTGCACACCACGCTTTCTCAGATCTGACGACTCCAACCTACCCCGCCGACACCCCTGTGGCGTGACGGCTGGGCTGTCGGGTTCGCGGTCTCTCGTCGGGCGTACTGGTATCAGTAGTGGCGCATCGCGTTCTGATCCACCCCGGCGGGCGGGGCGGTCACGTGATGGTTGGTCACCTCTGGCAATATCCAGTGCATGAGCAATGACGTTGATGCAAACCGGTTGGGATCTCCGCTCGATGCCTATGACGCCCTCCTCGTGGTTTCCTTCGGTGGACCGGAGGCGCCCGACGAGGTCGTGCCCTTCCTGGAGAATGTCACCCGCGGGTCCGGCATACCGCGCGAACGGCTGGAAGTGGTTGGTGAGCACTACTTCCTCTTCGGCGGACGCAGCCCCATCAACGATCAGACGAAAGCCTTGGCCGCCGCAGTCGACGAGGAACTGGAACGCCGCGGGACGCCACTGCCGGTCGTCCTGGGAAACCGGAACTGGCGCCCGTACGTCACCGATGCCATTCACGAGCTGCAGCAGGCCGGCCACCGAAGAGTATTGATGCTGTCCACCAGCGCGTTCCCTTCGTATTCAGGTTGTCGCAGTTACCGCGAGTCGGTCGCAGAGGCCCTCGATCTGCGCGGGGCCGACATCCAGGTGCACCGGGTC
>JAGXHS010000092.1 GCA_024636075.1 Propionibacteriaceae bacterium | reverse complement strand
GAACATCATCGACACCGAGGACGGTCACCTCCGGCAGGCCCACAAGGATCTGGCAGATTCGGGTAGGGTCGCACTCCACAGGGGCCCTCCTGTGCTCGGGATCTTGGTCGAAACCGACACTGGCAGGACCCCTGCCCCATGCCCCGGCGACACACCACACCACCGACGCTCAGACCCCAACTCCCCCCGCAAATCCGAAGGACCAGGAATCATCGAACTGAACACCTCCACGGCCGAGCAACTGCAACGACTCCCGGGCGTGGGGCCGGTGACCGCTGCAGCCATCCTCGAATGGCGCGAGGCCAACGGCCCGTTCACCGCCGTGAGCCAACTGGTCGAGGTGCACGGGATTGGGCCGAAGACCCTCGCCGAGCTGGAAGGACTGGTGAGCGTCCATGTCCAGTGAGGGCCAACCAGTATGACCATGGGCACGAGGCGCCCGCCAGGACCTGGCCGGATCGACGTCCGGTTGCTGCCGATGGCTTGCGCTGGGTGGCTGGGTGCCTGGTACGGGACGGATCCGAGATGGCCGGCGTGGCCGGCAGTCCTCGCCGTCGCCGTGGTGTCGATGGGGACTGTGGCGGTGACAACCCTGTCGAGGAGAACACTGTCGAGAAGAACACTGCGCCGTGGTCTCGCCGGTACCCGCAACGTACCTCGCAGAGCTGCCGAGGAGCGATCCGCTACTGCACTGATGTCGCCAATCGTCAGGTCGCTTGTCGCGATCTCGCTCTGCCTGATCACTGCGGTCCTCAGCGGCGCCGTTCGCCACTCGGGCGTCCATACCGGGCCGGTTGCGGAGCTCGCCCAGCAACGCGTCAGTGCCAACGCACGGCTGCGCCTGACATCGGACGTCCGGATGTTCACCAGCCGGGGGAGTCTTCCGGCGATGGCTCGGGCACCCGCGCGGCTGCTGCGGCTGGAGCACCGCCGATCCAGCTATCGGACCAACGTCGACGTGATCCTGATCGGTACTGCCGGTCAGGCAGCGGAGCTGGCGGAATTCCCAGCGGGAACCACACTGACGATCAGGGTGCGGCTGGCGCCCGGTGATCCCACCTCCGCCACGGTCGCGGTGCTCCGCGTTGTTGGAACACCCACGGTGGTGGACACGCCGTCAGCTGTGATCCACGCGGCCAATCGATTGCGAGAGGGTTTGCGGCTGGCTGTGGCTGCGAGCCGGCCGGAGCAGGCGGCGCTCGTTCCCTCGCTGGTGGTGGGGGACACCTCTGCTGTCAGTCAAGAAATGCAGGAGAATTTCCAGGCCACCGCGCTCACCCATCTGATGGCAGTGTCCGGCAGCAACCTGACGCTATTGATCGGGTTCGTAATGCCACTCTCGCGGTGGTGCGGGCTCCGTGGACGCGGGCTCCGGATCGCGGGAGTGCTGACCGTGGCAGGTTTCGTGGTGCTCTGCAGAGCCGAACCGAGTGTGATTCGTGCCGCTGCAATGGGACTGGTGGCCCTGTTCGCCCTCGGGCGCGGATCGGCGCATGGCGGGGTGCGGGCGCTCAGCCTTGCCGTCTGGGTGCTGGTGACCTGTGACCCGTGGCTGTCGCGCTCATCGGGATTTGCCCTGTCTGTGGTGGCCACCGCCGGTATCGTCCTGATCGCACCTCGATGGCGGTCAGCGTTCGGCAACTGGTCGCCGCCCTGGGTGTCCGAGGCGTTGTCGGTGCCGATAGCGGCACAGCTGGCGACCCAGCCGCTGATCACCGCGATGAATGGTTCGATCAGTGTGGTGGGCCTGCTGGCCAACCTGCTCGCAGCGCCGCTGGTGGGACCCGTGACGATGCTCGGACTGCTGGCTGCCGGTCTCAGCGTGCTGTCCGCAGAGCTGGCACGGCCTGTGGGGTGGCTGGCAGGTTGGAGCGGTCAGCCAATCATCTGGGTGGCAGTTCACCTGGCGGAACTCCCCGGTGCCCGTCAGGACTGGTCCGCCCAACCGATGTCCTTGGCCATGCTCGCGGTCTGTTGCGTCGCGGTGATGGTCGCCGGCCCGTTCTGGGTGCGACGTCGAATGGTGGTGGTCACAGTTGCTCTGGCGATGATCGGGCTGGCGCTGCGTCCGCTGGCTCCGCTTGGTTGGCCCGGATCGTGGCAAGTGGTCTTCTGCGACGTCGGTCAGGGGGACAGCACGGTGTTCAATCTCGGAGCTGATCAGGCTCTGCTCATTGATGTCGGCCCCGATTCCCCGGCGGCGGCGCGATGTCTGCGCGGATTGCGGATCAGGATCGTCCCGGTGCTGGTGTTGACCCACTTCCACAGCGACCACGTCGGTGGTCTCGAACGGCTGCTGGAAGAGGTCAGCGTGCAGCGGATCATCGTCAGCCAGCTGAGCAGCCCGCCGGAGAATGCTCAGCTGGTGAGGCGACTGGCTGCCGAGCACGAGATACCGGTGCAGGTGGCTGACCCATCGCTCGACTACGATCTCGGTGCGGTGTCAGTGGACACCGTGCTGGCCATCCAGCCGACGGTGACCAGCACAGCCGGTGAGGGGGAGTCGAGTATGGAGAACGATTCATCGGTGGTGGTCCGGGTTGACATGGGTGAACTCTCGGTGCTGGTGGGAGGCGACGTGGAACTCGCGGCGCAGCATGCCTTGCTCACGGCGAGCAGCCGGTTGGACGTTGACCTGTGGAAGGTGCCGCACCACGGGTCAGCTCGCCAGGACGAGCGATTGTGGAGACGCAGCCGCGCCCAGCTCGCGGTGGTGAGTTGCGGGGCGCACAACGACTACGGACACCCGGCAGCATCCACAATTGCCTTGGCGCGGCGGATGGGTATGGCTCTGCTGCGAACCGATCAGCACGGCTCGATCGCCGTCTGGATGACCGAGGGTGAACTGCACACCCGGCATCGTCCTGCACCCTCGGATCGGTGAGCCGCCGGTGACTACTGGCATGCTGTGATGGTGAAGAGCACAGCATTCGGCACCAGTCTGTTGATCAGCGGACCCGAGGACCTGTTGGCGGAACGCGCCGTTGACGAGCGGATCGTCCTCGCGCAGCACGAGCATCCCGATGCAGAACTGCACCGTGTGCAGGCGCTCGGGCTGGAGGGCAACACATTCGCTGAACTGGCCGGGTGCTCGTTGTTCGCCACCTCCACCGTGTTGATCGTGAGCGATCTGGCCGAACTCAGCCCGGACCTCTTCGACGTGGTGCTCGCCACCGCGATCGATCCGGCACCGGACCTGGCTCTGATCCTCGTGCACAACGGTGGAATGAAGGGGAACCGCCTGCTGGACCAGCTGAAGAAGGCTGGCATCGAAATGCAGCGGGCAGCCACCCTCAAAACCTGGGAGCTTCCACAGTTCGTATTCGCCGAAGCCCGACGCCAGCATCTGTCCCTCACCGACAGGGCGGGTGCGGAACTGGTGGCCGCGGTCGGCTCCAACCTGCGAGCCCTGGCTGCGGCGCTGACTCAACTGGCCAGCGACTCCGATGGCGAAATCACGGAGGCGCTGATCGCCAAGTACTTCGGAGGGCGTGCCGAGACCACCAGCTTCGCCGTCTGCGACGCCCTGCTGGAAGGCCATACCAACAAGGCTCTGGAGACGCTGCGGTGGGCGCTGGACACCGGCGTGCCACACGTGCTGATCACCAGTGCCCTGGCGGCGAATCTGAGATCGCTGGGCAAGTTCTACGACCTCCGGTCCTCCCGGATGCAGAACAGTGACCTGGCCCGGGCAGTCGGGGTCCCGCCGTTCAAGGTGAAGGACCTCTCCCGACGCGCCCAGCACTTCACACCGCACGGAGTCGGGGTGGCGTTGCGCAGTGTCGCCGAGGCTGATGCGGCCATCAAGGGGGCATCGTCCGATCCCGGCTTCGCGTTGGAACGAATGGTCCTGGCAGTCGACGCGGCCCTGCGCGCACCGTAGCGGCTCCTGGGATCACCACCTCGCCCGGGCACACAAAAACCAGCGTGCATGATCCCCAGTCGGATCAGGAACGCTGGCCGTGTGCTCCTTGGCAATGACCTCAGGCGGAGAGGGCGTTCACCTTCAGGGTGATCGATGACTTGCGGTTCGCAGCCTGATTGGAGTGGATGACGCCCTTGCTGACGGCCACGTCCAGTGCCCGGTTCGCGGTGCTGGCCAAGGAAACTGCCTTGTCCTGGTCGCCGGCATCGACGGCCTCGTTCACCCGTCGGAGATGGGTACGCAGCGCGGACTTGACCGCCTTGTTGCGCAGCCGTGCCTTCTCGTTGGTCTTGTTGCGCTTCATTTGGGACTTGATGTTCGCCACGTGGCAAGCCTCTTCACAAAAATGGTCTGTGCTGGGAAACGGTCGGTGCAGGAGGCACCGACGCGACGAGCCACATTATCATTCGCTGAGCAGCGGACCCAAATCGGATGGCCGGGCGCGCAGCTGTGTCGGCAGCCACACCTACGCTGAGCAACATGTCTTCGAGGATCCGCTCCGACTTCGGTGCACTGGCCGACCGCAGAGCGCCGGGCGCCGGCACGCACTTCGTGGAGGTGTTGCAGTCCGGTGAACCGCGGCCAGGTTTGTTGGTGGACTGGATCCGAGGTGTCGACGGTTGGTCGGCCCAGGTGGCCTGGCTCACAGAGAACGGGCAGTTGATCGTCGATCGCGTCCCCGGCAACCTCGTGCGGCCCGCACACGGACCTGTGCGCCTCGCTGATGAAGAGCACGGCGTCCGTGCGCCCCGCTGATCAAGAGCACGGCGTCCGCCCGATGCCATCACGCCGATGGGCGCCTGTTGCGGTCCTCGTGAGAGGATGGCATGTCCCAAGACCGTGAGCCGACAGATGGATTGTGAATGCCCGTACCGAGTCCAGGCGCCACCGACCCGTCGATCATCCGCAACTTTTCCATCATCGCCCACATCGACCACGGCAAGTCCACACTGGCCGACCGGATGCTGCAGCTCACCGGAGTGGTGGATGGCCGGATGATGCGCGCCCAGTACCTGGACCGAATGGACATCGAGCGCGAACGTGGCATCACCATCAAGTCCCAGGCGGTGCGCATCCCGTGGACCGTGAACGGCCAGATCCATGTGCTGAACATGATCGACACCCCCGGCCATGTTGATTTCACCTATGAGGTCTCGCGATCGTTGCAGGCCTGTGAGGGCGCCATCTTGTTGGTGGACGCCGCCCAGGGAATCGAGGCGCAGACGCTGGCCAATCTCTATCTGGCGATCGAGGCTGACCTGCTCATCATCCCGGTGCTCAACAAGATCGACCTGCCGGGGGCCCTGCCGGAGAAGTATGCCGCCGAGATCGCGGGCATCATCGGCTGCGATCCTGCAGAGGTGCTGCGGGTCTCGGCAAAGACTGGCGAAGGGGTCCGCGAGCTCCTGGACGCCATCGTGAAGCAGGTCCCCGCACCTGTCGGCGACGCGACCGCGGCCACCCGCGCCCTGATTTTTGATTCGGTGTACGACACCTACCGCGGAGTGATCACCTACGTGCGCGTCATCGACGGTGAACTGAACCACCGCGAACGAGTGCTGATGATGTCCACAAGGGCTACCCACGAGACGCTCGAAGTGGGCGTCATCTCGCCGGAGCCGAGCAAGGCAGCAGCCCTCGGCGTCGGCGAGGTGGGTTACCTGATCACCGGCGTGAAGGACGTCCGTCAATCGCGCGTCGGCGACACCATCACCACCGTTGCACGGCCCGCCTCAAAGGATCTGGGAGGTTACCGGCACCCCAATCCGATGGTGTTCGCCGGTTTGTACCCGATCGACGGGAATGACTTCCCGGAACTGCGGGAGGCCCTGGAGAAGCTCCAGTTGAACGATGCGGCGCTGACCTACGAACCGGAGACCTCGGGCGCACTGGGCTTCGGGTTCAGGATCGGTTTCCTGGGCCTGCTGCACATGGAGATCGTCCGCGAACGACTGGAACGGGAGTTCAACCTCGATCTGATCTCCACCGCGCCGAACGTGGTGTACCGGGTGGTGATGGAGGACGGTACCGAGCATGTCGTCACGAATCCCAGCGAGTACCCCGAGGGCAAGATCGCCCAGGTCTACGAGCCGGTGGTGAAGGCGACCCTGCTGGCGCCGGCGCAATACATCGGCACCATCCTCGAACTCTGCCAGAATCGCCGGGGAATCCAGCAGGGCCTTGACTACCTGTCGGAGGATCGGGTGGAGATCCGCTATCTGTTGCCGCTGGCGGAGATCGTCTTCGACTTCTTTGATGCCCTCAAGTCACGCACCAAGGGTTACGCCTCACTCGACTACGACGCGGCAGCGGCGGAACCCTCCGATCTGGTCAAGGTCGACATCCTGTTGCAGGGTGACCCGGTCGATGCCTTCTCCGCCATCGTGCACCGGGACAAGGCGTATGCCTATGGATTGGCGATGGCGTCCAAGTTGAAGGAACTCATCCCGAGACAGCAGTTCGAGGTGCCGATCCAGGCGGCGATAGGCTCCCGGGTGATCGCCCGGGAGACGATCCGTGCGATCCGCAAGGACGTCCTCGCCAAGTGCTACGGAGGCGACATCTCCCGCAAGCGGAAGCTGTTGGAGAAGCAGAAGGAAGGCAAGAAGCGGATGAAGATGGTTGGCCGCGTGGAGGTTCCCCAGGAAGCCTTCGTTGCCGCGCTGCAGACCAGTGAAGGATCCCGGGCGACCAAGAAGTAGGTCATCCCTCGGGGGCGGGATGACGGTACGTCCACGAGGTCAGCGCCGTGCCCAGCATGGCCAGCAGGATCCCGGAGAAGATGTGTACGTCCACGACGGACGCCCGCCCGACGAGGAACTGGAAGCTGGCGAGGACAGCCTGCGACCAGGCCAACACGGTCAGCACCCGCCCCGCGGTGGCGCGCAGAACGGTGTAGATTCCGGCAGCCGCCCAGCAGCTGAACAGCGCCACCCAGGCTCCGATCGAGTGCATCCGTAGGTAGCTGGGATCCCGGCCGAGCATTGCTGAGGCCCACCCGGCCTGGCTGATGAGGGCACTCAGGGTGACGGTGGTGGCGCTCCGCAGGATCAGCAGGTGCGGATGTATCGGCAGTTTCACACCTCATCTGTACCACTGCCGCGGCACCCCTGTCCTGCATGACTGGAGCGCGGAACCAGGGGGGCCTCCGGCTCAGTCGATGCCGGAGCTCTCGACGCCCTTGACCAGATAGCGCTGCAGGAACAGGAACACCACCACCACAGGCATGGTGGCCACCAACGCTCCGGCAAACAGTTCTGGATACTTCACTCCTTGGGAGGTCATGAAGCGGCTCAACGTCACCTGGACCGTCCGGGTGTCCTCCCGGGTCACCAGCAACGGCCACAGGAAGGCATTCCAGGCACCGATGAAGGTGATGGTGCCGACAGCACCGATGATGCCCATCGAGTTCGGCACCACCACCCGCCAGAACGAGGTCCACTGGTTGGCGCCGTCGATCAGGGCGGCGTCCTCCAGTTCCTGCGGGAAGCCGAGGAAGTGCTGACGGAACAGATAGGTGGCGAAGGCAGAGAACAAGGTGGGAATGATCAGGCCGCGGAAGGAATCGATCCATCCGAGCTGGCTGGTCATCACGAACGACGGCACGAAGGTGACCGCCGCAGGGACCATCAGGGTGAAAAGGGTCAACCCGAGCAGGGCTCTGGCCACCCGATGATTGAAACGCGCAAAGGCGTACCCGGCCAACAAAGCGACGAAGACGGTGAGCACGGTCTGACCGACGGATTGGATGCCCGAATTCACCATGGTGCGCGCCATGGCGAGGTTGTCGTCGGCGAAGAGGCTTCGCAGCGTGCGGCCGTTGACCTGGTTCGGCAGCCAGTGCCATTGGGCTGCGGTGATCCAGGCGCGATCTGAGAAGGCGTTGCGGATCATGATCCAGAAGGGCAGCAGGAAGAACACCGACAGCACCACCAGCACGATGTACCGGACGAGGAGACCAGCTCGTGACGACTTCAGCCCTGCCCTGCTCATCAGCCCGCCCTCCGGTCCGCGCGGGTCACCAACCAGTTCTGCGTCAACCCGAAGAACACGATGAGGGCGGTGACGATCATGGTGCCGGCTCCGCCCAGACCGAGATCCTGCTGCTGTCCGCCCAATGAGATCAGGTACAGGTGCACCAGTGGCGGGCGCGCATAGGGCGGATAACCGCTGATCGAGCCCAACAGATTGTAGAACTCGTCGAAGGCCTGGAAGGCGCCGATCAACAACAACATCAATACCGCGACGGTGGAGGCCCTCAACTGGGGGAGGGTGATGTAGCGCAGTGTTCGCCATCCGGTGGCCCCGTCCAGTGCCGCCGCTTCGTAGGTGTCGGTGGGGATGCGGTTGAGCCCGGCGATCAGCAGGATCATGTAGAAGCCGACCTGCAGCCACAGCCGCAAGCTCACCAGTACCAGCCAGTACCAGTAGTTGGTGCCACCCAACCAGTTGACGTTGTCGCCGCCGGCACCTCTCACCAACTGGTTGGCCAGCGAGAAACGCGCACCGTTGAAGAAGGAGAGTCGCCAGATCATCGCCGCAATCACGTAGGAACACGCAGTGGGGATGAAGAACGCCGAGCGGAAGAAAGCCTGGCCCCACGTCAACCCGTTCAACAACAACGCCAACCCGAGTGAGCAGACGTAGGTCAACGGGACGATGAACCCGGCGAAGGCGATGAACACCAGCAATGAGTTCTGGAAAAGTGGGTCAGTGAGGAGGTACCGGTAGTTCTGCAGACCGACGAACCGTGTCGGGTTGATCGTGTTGCGGGCATCGAAGAACGAAAGGTAGGCGCTCCACGCGATCGGGATGTACACGAAGACCAGCAACCCGAGCACGAAGGGTGCCACGAACGCGGCGAACCACAGATTGCGGCCCTGAAACCCGCGCAGGGTGCGCCACCAAGACGCTCCCTGCGCGGACGCAGGAAGCTGGCTCATCAACCGCTGACGCGCTTCAGTTCAGCTTTCGCCTTCGTGCCAACCGCGGCGAACTCCTTCTGTGGATCGGCATTCCTCTTCACCACATTGATCACCGCAGCATTGAAGGCATCACCCAGCGGGCCGGTCCACATGATGTCCGAGGCGAACCCGGAGTTCCGCACGAATGTTGCGGCGTCCTTGCCGGCGCCTTCTGACAGCTTGCTGGCCCGGGGTACCAGGTCGGGCTGGGCGGGAATGTGCGTGCCGTAGGAGTTGGAGAAGTCGACCTGCTTGTCGGTCTGGTCGACCCACAGCCATTTGACGAACTGCTTGGCTGCGTCGACGTTCTTGCCCTTGGCCGTGACGCAGGAGCTGAACGCACCGAAGGGAACCGCCTCCCGGCCCGAGTCACCGATCTTCGGGAAGGGAAGCACCCCGAAGTCATCCCCGAGAGCTTCCCGCACCTGTGTGAGTGACCACAGGCCACCCCACTGCAAACCGGCTTCGCCGTTGATGAAGGCAGCAGCGTCGTACCACTCAGCGGACGCGCTCTGCACCAGGGCGCCGGAGTTGAAGAAGTCCCGGTAGGCGCTGATCGCCGCGTAGAATTCGGGCTCGAGGAAGCCCGCCTGGGTGCGTTCCGCGTTCAGTTGCTCCAGACCTGATGACCAGATCAGCATGTTCGCCAGCACCCCGACGCCCCCGTCGTTGCCGGCGAAGAACCCACCCATCCCGGCGGCCTTGGCGGCCTTCGCTGCCTCGACCAGGCCGGTCATGGTCTTCGGCGGCTCGACTGCAGCCTTGTCCAGCATCGACTTGCGGTAGTACAGCAGCTGCATGTCGACGGTTTGTGGGATGGACCACACCTTGTCCTGGAAGGTGAGGCGCTTCATCACCGACGGATTGAATTTGCTGACGGCATCGCCGAGAGTGTCGGTGAGGTCGACGACCTGTCCCTGCTGGATCATGTCCAGGGTGGGCCCGTTGCCGTATTCGAAGACGTCCGGGACGTCGTTGGTGAGCAGCGTCGTCGGAATCAGGGTGTCGTAGTTGCCGGGGTTCCACTTGACGGTCACCGTGGCGTCCTTGTAGTCAGCGGCGTAGCTCTTGACTGCTGCCTCGACGCCTTCCTCGCCGTACTCGTGGTACCACTGGGACAGCGCCACGTTGCCTCCCGCTCCGCCCGATGCGCCGGAATCCGAGGATGAATCCATGCCGGCGTCGCTGCCACAGGCCGTGACACCGGCGGCAGCGGCGATACCGCCGGACAGGAAGAGAAAGTTGCGTCGTGAGAAACTCATTGCGTCAGCCTAATCCCGATGTTGGTTGAAACTTTAACAACTCGGTGGTTTCGCGCAAGGTCTTGCGAAACCTCTTCCGATGAGGCATACAGTGGCCGACGTGCCATCCACGGTGCCTCTCGGCGAACCGGTTCCCGCGGACGGTCGGTTGCCCCGATCAGCTCTGGAAACGCTGGCCAGCACACCGTTCAGCGTGTATCTGCACGTACCGTTCTGCCGCACCCGCTGCGGCTACTGCGACTTCAACACGTACACCGCCAACGAACTGCAGGGCTCCAGCATCGGGTCCTACCTGGCAGCGGCCCACCGGGAACTGGATCTCGCCGCCTCCGTGATGGGATCGGCGCCACCGGCACAGACTGTGTTCTTCGGTGGTGGGACGCCGACGCTGCTGTCGGCTGATCAGCTCGGCGGGTTTGTGCAGCATGTCCGCGACGCATTTGGTCTGGCCGACGACGCGGAAGTGACCACGGAGGCGAACCCGGAGACTGTCACGGCGGAGCTGCTCGAAGGCTTGCTGGACGGAGGGGTGAACCGGATCTCGCTGGGGATGCAGTCCTCCGATCAAGGCGTGTTGCGGGTGCTGGACAGGGTGCACACGCCCGGGCGTGCGGTGGCTGCAGCCGAACTGGCCCACCGGGTTGGTTTCGAGGAGGTGTCGCTGGATCTCATCTACGGAACACCCGGCGAAACTCTGGACAGCTATCGCCGATCGCTTGAATCGGCTCTCGCAGCCGACCCGGAACACATCAGTGCCTACGCATTGATCGTGGAGGAGGGCACCGGTCTCGCTCGACGAATACGACGCGGCGAGTTGGCGATGACCGACGATGACGACCTGGCCGACAAGTACCTGCTCACCGACGAGCTGCTCACCGCCGCAGGTCTCGACTGGTACGAGGTGAGCAACTTCGCGCGCGGCGAGCGCCATCGTGCCCGCCACAACATGGCGTACTGGTTGAGCCACAACTGGTGGGGAATTGGGCCCGGCGCACACTCCCACATCGGTGGCGTCAGGTGGTGGAACCGCAAGCACCCGCGCAGCTACGCAGCGGCGCTGTCCGAAGGAGGCAGCCCCGGCGCCGGGCGCGAGGTGCTGTGCGCAGGGGACCGTCGGGTGGAACAGGTGATGCTCGAGCTGCGGCTTCGCGACGGCCTGGACATCTCGGTGCTGAGTTCCAGCGAACACGGTCGCCTCGCTCGCTTCATCGACGATGCATTGCTGGAGCGTCGCGGCGATCGTCTGGTGTTGAGCCTGGCGGGTCGATTGTTGGCGGATGCGGTGGTTCGCGACCTGCTGGACTGACACCCGCAGGTAACCTCGACCCTCGTGAACCGCTATCAATCCGATGTCCTCAAACCCGGCTGGCAAAAGGCGCACCTCAAGCAGGCCCGCGACGTGGTGCTCGAACCGGGCATGGTGGTGGAAGAGGGTCTGACCGGCTTCTGTGGTGCCGTGGTGCGCTGGGAGAACGGGGTGGTCGTGCTGGAGGACCGCAAACAGAAACGACGCAGTTTTCCGGTGGGTCCCGGCTTCCTGCTGGAGGGTCAGCCAGTGGCGCTGCGGGTGCCACCGAAGACGGGCAGCTCCACAGCGTCGTCACCCCGCTACACCGCATCCGGTTCCCGAGCGGTGGGCAGCTCTGGAAAGGCCGCTGCCAAGGTGGCGTTGCCGAGCCGGATCTTCGTCGAGGGTCGCCACGATGCCGAACTGGTTGAGAAGGTGTGGGGTGACGACCTGCGCCACGTCGGGGTGGTGGTCGAGTTTCTCGGCGGCATCGATGACCTGGTCGGGATCGTGGCCGAGTTCCGGCCGACCACGGGGCGTCGTCTCGGAGTGCTCGTCGACCATCTGGTGCCCAACTCGAAGGAATCGCGAATCGCCGCAGAGGTGGCCCGATCCGGCTACGGCGACCACGTGATGATCACCGGCCACAACTACATCGACATCTGGCAGGCGGTGCGCCCGGAGCGGATCGGCATTCGCGAGTGGCCCGAGGTGCCGATGGACGTGGACTGGAAGAAGGGCACTCTCGCCGCGCTCGGCCAGCCACACCAGGACCAGGCTGACGTCGCTCGGGCGTGGCGTGCGATCCTGGCCAAGGTGGCCAGCTTCCGCGATCTGGACCCGCATCTGACCACCGAAGTGGAGCGGTTGATCGACTTCGTCACCCAGGATCATCTGGATCAGTTCTGAATCATCTGGATCAGTCTGGTTCCCTGATCAAGGCATCGGGAGTGGCCCATCGGCGTTGGGGTGGTCATTCCGATCGGGGTGGTCCGGCTGGCCGATACGCCACAATGGGTCCATGACCACCGAGGAGATGCTCGAACTGATCCAACTGGTGAGCGCCGAGATCGTCGATCCACGTTTCCGGCAACTTGCCAGCGGTGACATCGACCAGAAGCTGCCGGGCGACTTCGTCACCGTCGCGGACAGAGAGGCCGAAGCGGCGCTCACTGAAGAGATCCAGCGTCGCGTTCCCGGTTGCCTCGTTGTGGGTGAGGAGGCGGCCTTCCTCCAGCCGGACATCGTGGATCGACTGGCTGGTGAGGGCACCGTCTACCTGATCGACCCGGTGGACGGCACCAGGAACTTCGTCAACGGATCGCCCGACCATGCAGTGATGGTTGCTGAAGTGATCGGCGGTGAAACGACCCGATCCTGGATCTGGCAGCCGCAGCACGGCCATTCCTATGTGGCCGAGCACGGCGCAGGTGTCCAGGGCGACGGCGTGCAGTTGGCGCCTCGCACCGCCGACTCCATCCCACAGCAGCCGCGAGGGGTCACCTCCAAGCGCAGCCGACTCGGATTCACGGCGGAAGGATCGTTGGCGCCGGTGGAATCCAGCGCCTGGTGCGTGGGAATGGACTATCCGCGGATAGCCACCGGCGAGCTGGACTACCTCGTCTACAAGAGCGTCAAGCCATGGGACCACGTCCCCGGTGCCCTGCTGGTTCGCGAACTCGGAGGTGACGTGATGCACTTCAGCCGCGACCGCTACCGTCCGACGAGCAAGACGCCCGGACTGGTGGTGGCCGCCAGCCCCCGGACGGCAGAGTTGGTGGTGTCCGGCTGGCGGCAGCCCTGAGCGCTCCGGCCCGTGGCTCGCTGTGGCCGACGGTGTCAGTGGCCGGCCAGCGGTAGTTGGGTGCGC
Source organism: Propionibacteriaceae bacterium (assembly GCA_024636075.1). Taxonomy (GTDB): domain Bacteria; phylum Actinomycetota; class Actinomycetes; order Propionibacteriales; family Propionibacteriaceae; genus JAGXHS01. The sequence continues at coordinate 7,033 of JAGXHS010000092.1, read as the reverse complement.
GGTGTGATGTCCAGCGCCGCCAGTTCCGCATAGACCACGGGCATGGCTGATCGCACGGTGTCGAGGGTGAAGGGCCACTCGTCAGCTGGGTCCGCAGTGTCCACACTGTGCAGGGCCTGCTCCAGTTTGGTGCCGCGCAGCACGAGATCCTCGATCAAGGAGAACATCATCGAAATGGACCCGCGCTGATCGAAGACATCGGCTTGGTCCCCGGGTTCGCCGTGACCGGGCACGAAGAGGGTGTCCTCGCGGGAGGATCCCAGCACACCGTCCAGAGCGAGCGGCCATTCCCGGACCACACAGTCGTCCCCGAAGTGAGGATCACCAGCCGTCTCGAACAGGTCGCCGGTGAAGATGACGCCAGCGTCCGGCACGTTCACGATGACGTCGCCATCGGTGTGTCCGCTGCCCAGATGAACGATCTCCACCCGTCGTGATCCCAGGTCGACCATCTTGGCGAGGAACATCGTGTCGTTCGGCGCGACCACGTCGTCTGCGTCGAAGCCGAGCTCGGCGGCGGCCTCTTCGACCTCGCTCGACGTGACCCGGCCGATCAGGCTTGCGTGTCCGATGGACTGCACGTCTTCGAATCCGGCGAGTCCGAACCAATGGTCGTGGTGCCAGTGGGTGATGACCACCACATCCACTCCTCGGCCCAACAGCTTGCGAACCGAAGCCGCCAGCTGACGCCCCTGCTCCGGGGACGACCCGGTGTCGATGAGCAGGACGCGTTCGTCGCCGACGACCAGCCCCACATTGACCGATTCCGGTTGCAGCCGCGCCACGTGGACACCCTCTGCGATCTGGCGCCATGGACCGATTTGGAAGCTCTCGTCATTCACCCGACGAGTGTAGGTGACGTCCGGTCGGGCGCAGACGCGATGGGGCCGCAGGGTCCGAAGACCCCGCGGCCCCATCGGCCGATCAGATGGCTCAGCCGTTGATCTGCATGTCTGCCAGGAAGTGCATGATGTCCTTCGTGGCCGGGTACAGCTCCAGGTAGCGCTCGTACAGGGCGTCGTAGCGCTCCTTGTTCCCCGCCTGCGGCTTCACCACGTCGTTGATCTTGGTCCAGTCGGTGTTCTCGTCGGCGAAACCGGCGATCTGGGCGCTGATCAGGGCGTCACCGTAGCTGGCGCCGATGGCGTAGGCTGGCAGGTGCTGCTCGATGCCGCAGACGTCAGAGATGATCTGTGTCCACAGCCCGCCCTTGGTGCCACCACCGACGGCAACGAATCGTTTGTCCTCACCGCCGGACGCCCTGATCGACTCGATCACGTGCCTGGTGCCGAACGCGGTGGCCTCCAACAGCGCCCGGTACATCTCGGCGCGGGTGGTGGACAGGGTGAGCCCCGCGATCACGCCCCGTGCCATCGGGTCGCTGATCGGCGTGCGCTCGCCGGCGAAGTAGGGCAGTGCCAGCAGTCCGTTGGAGCCCGGGGGAACCTCGATGGCTTCTTCGGTGAGCACTGCGTACTCCACACCACCCGTGAGGTCGCGCAGCCACGTGGTCAATGCACCGGAGGCGGACAGGCCACCGGCGAGGCAGTAGGTTCCCTTGTAGGTGCCGGTGTTCGACCACAGGTTGGGGTGCGGCATCATCTGCTCGGAGATCAGGTCGACGACGATGGTGGAGCCGTACATCAGCATCACGTCGCCGGGATCCTTCACACCCACCGACAGCGCCTCGCTGAAGGCGTCGGTGCTGCCGACACCCACCGGGATTCCCTCTGGCAGGCCGGAGAGCTTGGCGCCCTCGGCGGTGATGTAGCCGGCAATCTCGTTGCTGTACTTCAGGTTCGGCAACGGCAGCCCGGGTGCGACCTCCTCAGCCCACTCGGAGATCCAGTCCTGGGTCTTGGGGGAGTACAGCGGATCGAACATGGAGGCGGAGAGGTGGTCGAGGACGTACTCGCCGGTCAGCTTGAAGGCCACGTACGTCTGAGACATGAAGACGTACTTCGCCTTCGCCCAGATCCACGGCTCGTTCTTGGCGGTCCAGAGCAGCTTCGGGCCCTGGGACTGCGAGGTGAGCTCGTTGCCGCACTTGTCCAGGATGGCGTCGTAGCCGAGCTTCTCGGTGAGCTCCTCGACTTCCTTGTGTGCGCGGGTGTCGACCCCGTAGAGGATTGCCGGGCGCAGTGGCTCGCCCCGCTCGTCACAGAACAAACTGCAGGGACCGATGCCGGAGGTGGTGATTGCCACGATGGGTCCATCGGCCTTGCGCAACAGGTCGGTGACGATCGCGAGGAAATCTGCCCACCAGACCTCGTCGGCGTCATGTTCCACGTGGCCCGGCTTGGGCATCGAGGTACGATGGTCCTTCTGTGCGGAGGCGACGACCTCGCCGTTTGCCCGAGCGAGAACGCCTTTTGAACTTCCAGTACCGAAGTCGATACCGATGACCAAGCCTTTTTCATCAGGCATTGTTTTGCTCCTTCTGGTGGTGGTTGTAGTTCCAATCGGGGATGACTGCTACCTTGATGCCTTCCCCGGTGGCCACGAAATCGATCGCCTCCGTCGCCTGTGACAGCGGAAATCGATGTGTGACCATGTCTGTGGTGTTAATGCGTCCGTCGACGATCAGCTGCAGCGCCTCGGCGAACTGTTCGCGGCCGGAGTTCGACGCTCCGGTGACGGTGATCTCGCGGTAGTGGATCAGGTTGGCAGCGATCTCGGACCAGCCTTCCTTGGCGAAGCCCGCGAAGACGCTCACCCGGCCTCGCTTGCGAACCAGCCGAAGTGCCTGGTTCAGCAGCGCGGGGATCCCGATGCACAGAACCGCGACATCCGCCCCGTGGCCATCCGTCAAGCCCAGCACGGTTTCCTCCAGGTTGCCGGTGGCCGGATCGACCGTGTGGGTGGCGCCGAAGTGCTCGGCTGCCGCACGACGTGGCCCCGAGGGATCGGACACCACCACATGCCGGGCGCCGGCGAGCAGTGCCAGCTGCAGGTGAATCAGGCCGATCGGCCCCGCTCCCAGAATCACCACGGTGTCCGAGACGTGCACCTGGTAATTGCGTTGCCCACCCAGACAGCAGGAGATGGGCTCGGTGAGGGCCACCTGTTCGGGTCTCAGCTCGCTGTTGCTCGCGCTGATCAGGCGCCTGGCGGAGACGGCACACTCGGGAACGAGCATGAACTCGGCCAGACCTCCGTTGACCTGGTAGCCGACCAGTGGGGCGTCGTCACAGAGGTGTTCGTAACCTCGCACGCATAGCTGGCAGGTGCCACAGCTCAGTGACGGAACCACCGTGGCGAGATCGCCGACCCGGTAACCGCTGACGCCCTCACCGAGGGTGTCGATCCAGCCTGCCACCTCGTGGCCCAATACGACGCCCATGTCCAGGTTGGTCTTCTCACCACGAAGGATCCGCAGATCGGTCCCGCAGACGGTGTTGGCACCGATCCGCAGGAGGACTTCCCCCGGGCCGGGGTCGGGACGCTCCAGGTCGATCAGCTTCGCCGACTGTCCCGCGCCCTGGTAGGTGAAGGCGAGCATCAGGCGGTCTCGTGGACGACGTTGCTCAGCTCTCGGGTGATGGCCACCGGATCGGGGGTGTTCCACACATTGCGTCCGAAGATCAATCCCCGGGCCCCTGCCCGGATGGCGCCGCGCGCGGCACCGATGACGTCGGCAGTCTCTCCCTTGGCTCCGCCGAGCGTCAGCACCGGCACTTCGACCGATGAGATGATCGCCCGCATGGTGTCGACGTCGTCGACGAATTCAGTCTTGATGGCGTCGGCGCCGATTTCGTAGGCCATTCGGATCGCGTGCTGCAGCAGCTGGGGGTCCTTGGTGTTGCCGCGATGTCGGCTGCCCCACAGCGTCGCTTCGATGATCAGCGGCAGACCGATCCGGGACGCCTCCGCGGCCGCCTGGGACAACGACCTCACATTGGCAGCGAAGGTCTTCCCGCAGTCCGGGCCCATGATCAGGTACATGCAGATCGCACCGGCGCCCATCGCGGCAGCGTCGCTGGGCGAGAGCAACACTTCATACTGGTCGCCGACGTCGGCCTTCCAGTCGTCGTTGATCACCGTCCAGTCGGCGCGCACGATGGGTACCGGGGCGCCCCGGTGGGCGAACAACTCGGCTCCCGCCTTGAGCATGCCAGCACTCAGCAGGACACCGTCCGGCTCACCCTCCACGATCTTCGTCAGCACCTTGAGCGGGCTGCCGAACTCCGGACCCACCACGAGATTGGTGCCGTGGTCGAAGGCGGTGATGAAGCTGCGGCCAGAGCGCGGGCGGAACAACTGTCCGGTACGAAGCGATGAACCGTTCATCGGATGGGTGCCCCTTACTGTCGTTCGTGACTGCAGGAAGGTTCGGGTCTCCCGAACGAGCGACCGTGCAACTCTGCAGAACGTCCAACTCTGGAGAAATTCACACGATCTGCGGTAAAAGTATCATTACTGGGCCAGTCGAGTGTTGCTTTGCGAGGAATTGAGGTCCTGCCGATGGCGGGAGAGTCGTTCGAGGGCTGCCCAGCGCCCAGACGCCGAGCCCAAACTGTCCAATCAGAGGGTGGCGGCGGCGTGGTCGATCCTCGACTGCCGGTCGGGCGCCACTCGGCTGATCGCAGCACAGCGGCTACACTGGCACTCGCGCAATCTGAGTGCCAAGTGACGCGAGGGGAGGGGAGATGTTGGACGACCGAAAGCTCGATGTTCTGAAGGCCATCGTCACCGACTACGTGTCCAGCCAGGAACCGGTCGGCTCGCGTGCGCTGGTCGAGCGGCACGCGTTGAACGTCTCGCCCGCAACGGTCCGCAACGACATGGCTGCTCTGGAGGATGAGGGCTACATCACCCAGCCGCACACGAGTGCGGGCCGGATCCCGACCGACAAGGGCTACCGACTGTTCGTGGACCGGCTGGCCACCGTCAAGCCGCTGTCGCCGGCCGAGAAACGGGCGATCCACACCTTCATGCACGGAGCCCTGGACGTCGACGACGTGGTGACCCGCACGGTGCGCCTGCTGGCCCAGATCACCCACCAGGTGGCGATCGTGCAGTACCCGGTCAGCGTGACGGCGATCCTGCGGCACGTGGAACTTGTCAGCCTGACCAGCCATCGGGTGCTGTTGGTGATGATCACCTCCAACGGTCGAGTCGAGCAACGGGTCGTGGAACTGGCCGAGCATCAGGAAGCCGATCTGGCTGCTCTTCGCGCAACGATCAACCAGGCCGTCGTGGGCGTCGCCCCAGCAGTGGCCGTGGAGCGTCTCGGTGCGCTGCTGCCGGAGTTCTCGGTGCAGAACCGCGTCCAGGCCAGCCCGGTGATCTCGGCGATGCTAGAACTGCTGGCTGCCGACCCGTCACACCGCGTTGTGGTGGGCGGGGTGCCCAACCTGACGAGATTTTCTGATCAGTTCGAAACGACGGTGAAGCCTGTTCTGGAAGCATTGGAGGAGCAGGTCGTCCTGCTGCACCTGTTGGGGGAGGCCACCAGAGGATCGCAGGGCGACGTGACTGTCCGGATCGGTCGGGAGAACTCGTACGAACGGCTCCGGTCGACGTCGGTGGTGGCGAGCAGCTACGGTACCACCGACGATGCGTGGGCAACGCTGGGCATCGTCGGCCCCACACGAATGGATTACCCCTCGACCATGGCCGCGGTGCGAGCCGTTGCCCGTTATGTCGGACGTTTCCTGCACGAAGGATGACTTCACCACACATGAGCACTGACTACTACGACGTTCTGGGTGTTCCCAGGGACGCGAGCCCGGAGCAGATCAAGAAGGCCTACCGCCGAATGGCGATGAAGGTGCACCCGGACGTGGCAACCGAGCCGGATGCTGCGGACAAGTTCAAGCAGGTGCAGGAAGCCTATGAGGTGCTGCACGATCCGCAGAAGCGCGACATCTACGACCGTGGCGGTGATCCGCTCGGCGGTGGCTTCGGCGGTGGAGCCGGCGGCTTCTCCGGCTTCGGCGGCGCCAGCAACTTCTCCGGTGGTGGTTTCGACTTCACCAACCTGGTGGATGCCATGTTCGGTGCGCAGTCCTCTCGCGGCCCACGGTCGCGGGTGCGGCGCGGCCAGGATGCTCTGGTCCGGCTCACTCTCACCCTTGCTGAAGCTGCCTTCGGAATCACCAAACCGGTGCGTGTCGACACCGCAGTGATCTGCCACAAGTGCAGCGGGACAGGAGCCTCCGAGGGCTCCGAACCGGTGCCCTGCTCGACCTGCGACGGTCGCGGCGACATCACCCAGGTGCAGCGGTCCTTCCTCGGCGACATCCGCACCTCGCAACCGTGCCCCGCCTGTCGCGGGTACGGCACGATCATTCCCCATCCCTGCGGTGAGTGCTCGGGCGAGGGCCGGGTGCGCAGCCAGCGCACCCTCAACGTCAAGATCCCGGCCGGTGTCACCACCGGAAACCGCATCCACCTGGGTTCCCAGGGCGAGGTGGGCCCCGGCGGCGGACCCCCCGGCGACCTGTACGTTGAACTGCGCGTGGCCGACCATGAAGTGTTCCGCCGTGACGGCGACAACCTGGAGATGGTGATCAAGGTAGCGATGACTGCCGCAGCGCTCGGCACCGAAGTGGCGATCCACACCCTCGAGGCCGAGCGCGAGGACTCGGATCCCGAGAATCGTCAGGTGAACCTGGACATTCCGCCCGGCACCCAGTCAGGAACACGGATTGCGCTGGAGAACCGGGGTGTGCCGCGGCTTCGCAACAACGGCCGAGGCGAACTCGGAATCACTCTGCTGGTGCAGACGCCGACGAAGCTTGACGACCAGCAGCGTGAACTCCTGCGGCACCTGTCTGAACTCAGGCACGAGGAATCCGTGGACGCCCATGTGGAGCGAGGTGGTGGCTCCTTCTTCGACCGGTTGCGTGGAGCCTTCGGCGGGTGACCGCCGCACTGTTCCTCGCCGACGTCGCTGGTGCGGCAGTTGGCGACACGATTCTGCTCACCGGCCCCGAAGGTCGTCACGCTGCGGTGGTCAAACGCATCCGAGTCGGTGAATGCGTCCTGCTCGCGGACGGTCGCGGCGCAGCGATCAGTGGGGTGGTCG
>JAGXHS010000091.1 GCA_024636075.1 Propionibacteriaceae bacterium | reverse complement strand
TGGTCACCAGCAACGTCATCGATCCGGGAAAGGTTTTCGACCTCCAGCTGCCGCTGGAGGAAGCCGCGGAAGGGTACCGCGCGATGGACGAGCGGCGCGCCGTCAAGGTGTTGCTGCAGCCATTCGCAGCGAACTGAGCGCGACCCGGCGACTGTGAGCGGCAACCGGAAACCCGCCGGGCACTCGGGACGATGTGTTGCGCTCTAGGCTTGTCGCCATGGCTACCAAAGTCTCCATCGTCGGTGCCGGAGCAGTGGGCACGTCAATCGCCTACGCTTCGCTGATTCGCAACTCTGCCAACGTCATCTCGCTCTATGACATCGCCGAGCAGAAGGTCAACGCCGAGGTGGCCGACCTGTCCCACGGTACCCAGTTCACGTCGTCAGTGGTGATGGGCGGGCCGGACATCAGTGTGTTGAAGAACTCCAACGTCGTGATCATCACGGCGGGTGCCAAGCAACACCCGGGCCAGACCCGTCTGGATCTGGCTGCCACCAACGCCGGCATTCTGGAGAAGATGATGCCGCAGCTGGTGAAGCAGGCTCCCGACGCGCTGTTCATCTTGGTGACGAACCCCTGCGACGTGCTCACCGTCGTGGCCCAGAAGGTCTCCGGGTTGAGCGCCAGTCGCGTCTTCTCCACCGGAACGATGCTGGACACCTCGCGATTGCGCTGGCGGATCGCGCAGAATGCCAACGTCGCGCAGCGGAATGTGCACGCCACGATGGTTGGCGAACACGGTGATTCCGAGTTCGCGGCATGGTCGGCGGCGACCATCAGCCACGTCCCGATCTGGGAGTGGGAGACCGGCGGGCAGCGGATCTTCCACGAGGAGGTGCTGCGGGAAATGGAACATGAGGCGGTGCACGCCGCCTACGGCATCATCGAGGGTAAGGGATCCACCAATTTCGCCATCGGCCTTGCCGGAGCGCGACTGGTGGAAGCGATCCTGGCGCCGTCGCGGGCGGTGCTGCCGTTGTCGAGTGTGCTCGACGGCGTTTTCGGCATCTCCGGTGTCGCGCTGTCGTTGCCGAGTCTGGTGTCGGGTGCGGGAATCGAGCGGGTGGTGCAGATTCCGATGACCTCCGACGAGGTGTACAAGCTGCACAAGTCGGCCAGGGCGGTCCGGGCGAGCCTTGACGGGATCGGCTACTGACCCCCCTGCCGGTGTCTCTGATCCAGTTGGAATAATTGACTTCTCAATATTTGATTGATGCAACTAAGTGCTTGTAGCGTACAAGCATGACTTCGAGGGACCTCGATCTGTCCGCAGAGCGGGCTGAAGCAATCAGCGGCACCATGATCGACTTGGTGCGTCTGTTCCGCAGTTTCAAGAACCTCTCCACCGACCTGCTGCCCGGGATGGACATCGCGGGGGAGGGCGTCCTGCTGAGCCTGGCCCAGGGGCCGTTGCGGGTAGGCCAGTTGGCGGTGTTCGTGCACGCCGACATCTCTACGGTGTCGCGTCAGGTGACCGTGTTGCAAGCCATGACTCTGGTCGAGAAGATTCCCGATCCGACGGATCGTAGAGCATCTCTGGTCGCACTGACGGTCCCGGGTCAGAAGCGCGTCGAGCAACTGCGCCAACAACGGCTCCAATGGCTGATTCGCTTCATGAGCGACTGGAGCGAACAAGAGGTGGATGAATTCCACCGTCTGCTGATCCGACTCGCCGATGGCGTCGAGCGGGAGCGCGACCGGGGATCGACCCCGCAAGCGCTGACCACCCCACCACACGACATCACCAGGGACACACCATGAGTCACGCCGCTTCGGCCGCCGTGCCGAGCCCATCGCCGGTGGCGAACTGACCCACCGGCAAATCACCACCATCCTGATCGGCCTGATGATGGGGATGTTCCTGGCCGCTCTGGACCAGAACGTCTTCGGTACGGCCATCAAGACGAGCAACTGGGGATGGATCTCCACCGAAACGCTGCTCCTCGGGGGCTTGGTTTCCTCGGTCTGGTGGCCTTCGTGCTGATCGAGCACAGCATGGGTGACGCGGCGCTGATCCCCTTGCGTATCTTCAAGTCTCGCACCATCGCGATCGCCATCTCGGGATCGTTCGTGCTCGGAGCAGGCATGTTCGGCGGGATGCTGCTGATCCCGCAATACCTTCAGGTGGTGCACGCCGCCACCCCGACCCAGTCCGGTTTCATGATGTTGCCGATGGTGTTGGGCCTGATGCTGGCCTCGGTGCTGTCGGGACAGCTGATGAGCCGCACCGGACGGCTGAAGGTCTTCCCGATCATTGGCATCACACTGATGGTGGTGGCGCTGTCCCTGTTCAGCACGGTCACCGCCGACACCCCGCTCTGGCTGGTGATGGTCTTCATGTTCCTGCTGGGGCTGGGGCTGGGCAATTCCCTGCAGCCTCTCACTCTGGCGGTGCCGGCCGCCGTCAGCCCACGGGAAATCGGGATGGCCACCAGTTCCGCCACCTTCTTCCGCAAGATCGGTGGCACCTTGGGTGTGGCGGTGTTCCTGTCGGTGCTGTTCGACAGATTGCCTGGCAACATCGCTTCCGCGATCCAGTCGGCCACCCGCGATCCTGCCTTCCTGGCAGCGTTGAAGGACCCCCAGCTGCTGGCGAATCCTGCCAATGCGGCCTTCGCGAAAGCGGTGCAGTCACGGGACCTGTCGACGGTGGGCAACGTGATGGACAACACCTCCCTGCTGAACCAACTCGCCCCGGTGTTCTCCCACCCGTTCAAGGTGGGGTTCTCCGACTCGATGGACACGGTCTTCCTGATGGGTGCAGCGGTGTGTCTGGTCGGGTTGGTCGTCCTGTGGTTCTTGCCCAACCTGGAACTCTCCAACCAGTCTGCTTCAGCGCGTCTGGCCCAGGAACGTGCCGATGGTGGCCAGGACGCTTCGGCGAATCCGACCCGGGCTCGTCGCGGGATCACCGACGACCTGAGCGACATGGCGGCCATGGAAGCAGCAGGTCACACCTTGTGGGAGCTGACTGACCCGGATAAGGAAGACATCGTCGAACCGACCGCCGGCCAGGGCCCCGGGCCACGCCGAGCCAGCTGACGGCATCCCTGAACGTCCCAGTGCGCTCCGGGCATGACGCCAACCCGCTCGCGTCGCTACGCTGGGGAACTGTGACCAGCGACTACGAATACGTCCGTCGCCCAGGACGAGACCTGCTCAAGGTGTTCGCCCGGGGACGAGACGTACTGCGCAACCCGCTGTTGAACTTCGGTACCGCATTCACCGTCGAACAACGAGCGGCACTGGGCCTGATTGGTCTGCTGCCCCCGAACGTAATGACCATGAACGCTCAGCTGAAGCGGGTGTACCGGCAGTTCTCGAAGCAGACGGATCCTCTCAGTAAGTCCGTCTACCTGAGCACGATGCACGAACGCAACGAGGTGCTGTTCTACAAGCTGCTCACCGAGCACCTGGAAGAGATGATGCCCATCGTCTACACCCCGACGATAGGCCAGGTGATCCAGGAGTATTCCCACTGGTACCACCGTCCGCGCGGCGTCTACCTGTCGATCGACGAGCCGGAGCAGGTCGAGACAGCACTGCAGTGCATGGGCCATGGTCCCGAGGATCTTGACCTGATCGTGGTCACCGATTCCGAGGGGATTCTGGGAATCGGTGACCAAGGTGTCGGCGGAGTGGCGATCACGGTGGGGAAATTGGCCGTCTACATCGCTGCTGCCGGAATCAACCCGCACCGGGTCCTGCCGGTGGTGCTGGACACCGGCACCGACAACCTGGAACTTCTCAATGAGGAGGGCTATCTCGGCGTCAGGCACGCCCGGGTGCGCGGCGAGAAATATGACGAGTTCGTCGACAGTTTCGTCACGGCGGCCCACAAACTCTACCCGCACGCGATGCTGCACTGGGAGGATTTTGGCGCGGACAACGCCCACCGCATCCTGGATCTGTACCGGGATGACTACTGCGTCTTCAACGACGACATTCAGGGCACTGCGGCGGTCGTGGTCGCGGCGGCTCTCAGTGCCATCAGGACCAGCGGGACCAGGCTCGCCGACCAGCGGATCGTGGTGTACGGCGCCGGTACCGCCGGCGTCGGCATCGCCAGCCTGCTGGTGGACGTGATGGTGTCTGAAGGGATGAGCCGGGAGATGGCGATGACCCGTTTCTGGGGGCTGGGCTCACGTGGTTTGTTGCGTGAAGGCGGCCTGACGCGCGACTTCCAGCGGCCCTTCGCTCGTCCAGCCAACGAACTGGTCGACTGGACGCTGGACGCTCCTTCACGCTTCGAGCTGGCGGACGTGGTACGCAATGTTCAGCCCACCATCCTGATCGGAACGTCGGGGCAGAGCGGGGCGTTCACCCGCGGGGTGGTCACGGAGATGGCCAAGCACGTCTATCGGCCGGTGATCATGCCGCTGTCGAACCCCACTTCCTTGTGCGAAGCGTTGCCCAGCGACCTGTTGGAGTGGACCTCCGGCAGGGCGTTGATCGCCACCGGCTCACCCTTCGCACCGGTACACCGGGACGGCACCACCTTCACCATCGCACAGGCGAACAACGCTTTGGTCTTTCCGGGTCTCGGACTGGGTGTCATCGCGTGCAAGGCGAGCAGGGTCAGCGACGGGATGATCGCGGCTGCGTCGAAAGCCATCGCCCAGGTCGTCACCAGCAGGGCTCTGGGAGCGTCGTTGCTGCCGTCGATCAGGGAACTTCGCGCGGTGTCAGCAAGGGTCGCGCTCGCGGTGGCCCGCGCAGCTGAGGACGAGGGGCTGGCGGATCAGCCGCTGCGCAACCCGGTGCAGGACGTCTTCGACCAGATGTGGCAACCGGTCTATCCAGAGATCGAAGTTCACTGAACCACGCCGTGTCGGCGCCGGTTCGTTGAAGATCTGCTGCCCGCGCGCCCTGACCAGGCCGCCGCAGCTGCCCGACATCCCAGCGCGGGTCGCGGGGAACAGCCAAACATGACATAGGCTTCCTGCCACCCAATCGGAGTCTTGGCCTGTCCACGGCCGAAAGCCTCGTGCCGGGTCCAGCAAGGAGTGTGCATGCGAAAAGAGCTGTCGCGACTCATCGCCGTCATCCTGGTCAGTGCGTCGCTGGTGGTGGCGAGCGGCTGCGCCGGATCTGATCTCTCCGGCGCCCGGACCCAGCAGACCACGCCACCGCCGACTGTGGTCGCCAGCTCCGGCGACGAGTCGGGTAGGTCGGCACCGTCTGCCTCCGAGAGCCTGACCCCGACTCCATCGGCCAGCTCTCCCGCCACCGGTTCAGCGACCCCCAGCGCACCGACGACTCCGACTCCGAAGCCCACGGTGACGGAACCGGCATCGGTCCTGAAACCCGGCAGCACTGGAGACAAGGTGCGCGAGCTGCAGGCGCGACTGGCACAGATCCAGTGGTTCTCGGGCCAGATCGCCACCACCTACAGCCCCAGCACGACAGCCGCCGTCCGCGGCTTCCAGGGCAAGCGAGGATTGCCAACGACCGGGGGGGTGGACCAGAAGACCTGGGACGCATTGATAAGAATGACCGAGACGCCCACCCACGACGCCATGTACAACATCAACAACGCGGGGCCAGCCATCCTGAAACAGGGCCAACAGAGCGATCGGGTGAAGGATCTCCAGGCCCGACTGAATCAGATCGGGTGGTTCAGCGAGATGATCACCGGCTACTACGGCTCGGCGACGGTGGCCTCGGTGCGTGGATTTCAGCAGAAGCGCGGCATCCCGGTCACCGGGGCAGTCGACCAGACCACACTTGATCGCTTGTACGCGATGACGCGCCTTCCGAGCGCCAACGAGCTGGCCAACAAGCCCAATGTCACCGGATCCACCGCCGGTTTGGACTCCCGTTGCCTCACCGGACGCGTGATGTGTGTCTCGAAGCGGACCAACACTCTGAGGTGGGTCGTCAACGGCCAGCTGATGTTGACGCTGGACGTGCGCTTCGGCTCGCAGCAGAATGCCACCCGCGAGGGCAACTTCCAGGTGGGTTGGAAGTCACGCAACCACGTCTCCAGCATCTACCACACGGCGATGCCCTATGCGATGTTCTTCTCCGGGGGCCAGGCGGTGCACTACTCCGCTGACTTCGCGGCCCGCGGCTACAACGGCGCGTCGCACGGCTGCATCAACGTGCGCAACAGACAGGCCATCGGATGGCTGTTCGATCAGGTGCGGGTCGGCGACCGCGTCGTCGTCTACCGCTGAGGCGCTTCGCTCTTCTCAGCCGGTCACCAACAACGCCGCCACCTGGCGGCCCAGCGAGTTCGCCAGCACCACGGTGGTGTCCCCGCGGGGCTTGTCGAACAGCACCGTGCCACGGATCGTCTCGCCGGCGTTCACCTGGGAGCGCGGCAGCGCATCGGCTGCGGTCCGCGGCACAGGGTCGTAGATATTGGTGGTTTCGTTGTCGAGAGCGAAGAAATCTGCTGCCGCGGTGCCTTCGGTGACGGTGAACGACACGGACAGCCACAGTCCGGCAGCGGTCCATTGATGGTCGGTGATCTCCCACACACCGCGGGCGTCGTCGAAGCTGTTGGTGAAGGGGACGGCATTGCCTGTCGGTTCCGGCTCACTCGCTGATGGCGGCGCCGAGGTGGCGATGGGCGGTTGGACGGGGTTCAGCCGGTCCCCGAACCGCACCGCGACCAGCACCACGATCGCCACCAGCACCAGGACCGCCACGGTGATGACGAGCGCCCGGCGGTTCTTCGGTGCC
>JAGXHS010000090.1 GCA_024636075.1 Propionibacteriaceae bacterium | reverse complement strand
GGGCTCGGGTGCGCTGGTGTCGGGGGCGCCAGTGGATGCAGCGCTGTGCGTTGGGTCGATCACAGCTCCACAAGTTACCCTTGTGAGGTGATTCAGCTCCAACAGACCCTCTTGGTCACACCCATGTTGTTGCCAAGTTGGCTCGATCCCGAAAAGATCATCGCCGCCGCCGGACCGTGGGCGTTGTGGGTCGTAGCCCTGATCATCTTCGCTGAATGCGGGCTGTTCTCCCTGCTCCCGGGTGATTCGTTGCTCTTCACCGTCGGCATGTTCGTCGCCGGTGGTCTCGCCGGAGGGAAGCCGGCGATCCACTACTTCGAATCCCAAGGCCTCACCCTCTTGTTCGTCTGCGCTGTGCTGACGTTCGCAGCAGTGCTCGGCAACATCTCCGGCTACTATCTCGGTCGGCTGATCGGACCACCTCTGTTCAAACCGCGAAGCGGTCTGGCAGGCAAGGTGTTCGACCCGGTGTACGTCGAGAAGACCCACCATTTCTTCGCGAAATACGGCGCCAAGGCACTGGTGTTGGCCCGGTTCGTCCCGATGGTCCGCACCTTCGTCACACTGGTGGCCGGCGTGGCCAGGATGCACTTCCGCATCTTCATCACCTGGACCGCACTGGGCGGCGTGCTGTGGGTCTGCGGCGTCACGTTGCTGGGCTATTTCCTGGGACAGGTGCCGCTGGTGAAGAGCAACATCGAGGCAATGCTGATCCTGATCGTGTTTGTCTCGGTGTTGCCGATGCTCGTCGAGTTCTGGATGGCTCGCCGCCGTGGCAAAAGCACGATCGAGGAAGCTGTCATTGCTGTTGACGCGGTCGACGACCACTGAAAGACGCCAGGTGAACTGCCTCAGCCCTGCTTCGACTGCGGATCGGACTGCGGGTTCCGCGCTGGCTGCGTCTGATTCGTATCGTGGGAGACGCTACCCGGCTGCGAAGTTCCCTGACCGAGCTGGCCGGTCTGCTGACCCGAGACCTGCTGCTGCGTTTCGTCGCGGCGGCTGATCTCACCGAAGTTCACAGACGGCGCCTGGCGCACCTCTGGATCCTTGACCTCGAAGTAGGTCGCCTTCTCGAAGTTGAAGATGTTGGCAACGAGGTTGCTGGGGATCTGCTCGGTTTTGGTGTTGTAGGCCCGCACATTGGCGTTGTAGAAGCGGCGTCCGGCGGCGATCCGGTCTTCGGTGCCGGCGAGTTCGCGCTGGAGCTCCAGAAAGTTCTGGTTCGACTTCAGGTCCGGGTAGGCCTCAACGCTGACCATCAGGTTGTGCACGGCCCCGGAGAGCTGCGACTCGAGATCGGCGCGCTGTTCGGTGGGCACGTCGCCACCCTGCTGTGCGGCCCCGCGGGCAGCGTTCCGCAACCGGGTCACTTCTTCAAGCGTGTTGCGTTCGTGCGCTGAGAAGGCCCGCACCGTCTCCACCAGGTTGGGAATCAGCTCATAGCGACGATTCAGCTCGACGTCCACCTGCCGCCACGATTCCTGGATCACGTTGCGCAGCCTGACGAAGCCGTTGTACGGACCGACAAAGAGGAAGAAGGTCGCAGCGAGCAACCCCAACACGACGAAGAGGATGACAAATTCCATTTTCGAACTCCAGTGACACGTAGACGATGACGCGCTCGCGCCACCACCACTTTAGCCGCTCACTGGTGAACCCGGCGCGAGCCTCGGCGAGGCTGACCGACGTCAGGGACCCTCATCGAGACCCAGGTCGCCAAGGCCGATCGCGAAGCGGTAGTCCAGCCCAGCTGCCCTGACAGCGTCGGCCGCTCCCGTGCCACGGTCCACCACCACAGCCACACCGACGACCTCAGCCCCAGCCTCACGAACGGCTTGGACGGCAGTCAGAGCGCTGCCGCCGGTCGTGGAGGTGTCCTCAACGACGAGCACTCGTCGCCCGGCAACCTCGGTGCCCTCGATCCGGCGTTGCATCCCATGAGCCTTCTCCGACTTGCGCACCACGAAGGCATCCAGTCGTCGTCCCTCGGCTGCGGCAGCGTGCAGCATGGCAGTTGCCACTGGATCTGCGCCCAGGGTCAGTCCGCCGACCGCGTCGAAGTCCCAGTCAGCGACCAGGTCGCGCATCACCTGCCCGACCAGCGGTGCCGCCACACCGTCCAGGGTGGCGCGGCGCAGGTCCACGTAGTAGTCGGCCTGTTTGCCGCTGGCCAGCGTCACACGGCCGTGCAGGACGGCCAGCTTCTTGATCTGCTCCGCCAATCGTTCACGCTCACTCATGAGCCCCAGCCTAGTGAGGCATCGCTCGGCTGAGGAAGCTGCCCACCGCGACCGACCGGGGCCGCCGGACATGCGATCAGGTGCGGGGCGTGGTCTTCACCAGGTGCCCGAAGGCAACCGATCGATCCGCTGACCGGAAGAGGTCCTGGCAGGTGGTGAGGGTGATGAGCGCCTTCGAGGGTTTCTGGCCGTCCTTGCCGGGTACCGGATCAAGCACCCAGCCCGCTGTGTCCGGGACAGTCAGTTTCGCCGGGTCGTTGTCCAGTTGATAGGTGTAGGTCGCGGTGCGGGTCTCAATGATCACCTGGTCCTTGACCCTCAGCTCCAGCAGTCGACGGAACGGCTCACCATGGGTCACCCGATGCCCTGCGACTGCGAAGTTGCCCACTTCCCCGGGCGCAGCGGTGTCGGAGTACCACCCGACGGTACCCTCGAGATCGTCCAGGTCGGTGCCCACCACCACGGGCCACACCCAATCCGACCCGAGAGCAGGAATCCTGATCAGCGCCATCGCGTTCCCGGGAGGCAGCTGAGCTGGCGAGACGGGCTCGCCGCTGCTCGAAGCCGCCAGCGGGTCCTCCCATGCACTTTCCAATTTCTGAACGGTGCTATCTGCCTGTCGCTCGGCCACCACATTGGTACCGAAGTACTCCCAGGCCACGTAACCCAACACAGCCAAGCCGAGCAGGATCAGCACGATTCCGACCAGGGTGAAGGCGGAGACACCTCGACTTCCGGAAGCTTGTGACTCGCGGGATTCGTCGCTGGCGGCAGCAGTGTCGGGGGCTGTCATCATTTACTCAGTCTTCCATGTGGGTTCTCGCAGGTCGCGGCTCAATCGAAGCGCAGCCGGGTCTCACCACGTGCAGGTGAACACGTGGTGTGGGTGTCGTAGAAGGGTTGGGCATCGCCGATCATCCGCTGCAGGTGCTCGCCGCTGACCAGTCGGTACGGGAATGCGGCACCGGCTGCGGCCCGGGACAATCCCTCGAGCGGCAACGGCGTGCGGGACCCGGCGAGCACGATGTTTCCGCGACGGCGCCCTTTGAGCGTTGACGATTCCGCCGAAAGACACCGCCGTGGGAAGTGGCGCGCCAACCCGGCCAGCACGCGGCAGGTCCAGCCGAAAGGGCGACTGTCGGTGACGTTCATCAGCACCGTTCCGTGGTCAGCAAGGATCCGTCTGACCTCAGCGAAGCACTCCACAGTTGCGAGATCCCCCGGCACCCGGTGGCCGACGAACGCGTCGATGATCACCACCTCGGTGTATCCATCAGGCATCTCGCCCATTCCAGATCTCCCGTCGACCGCTCGCACCTTGATCCCCGAGCGGGGAGACAGCGGGGCCACCCGCCGCACCTCGTCCGTCAGATCCTTGTCGGGCTCGAGCACCACCTGGGCGGACGTTGGCCGCGTGGCGGCCACGTAGCGCGCCAGACTCATGCCGGCGCCACCGATGTGCACGATCCGGATGCGCTCGCTCGCGGGCGCCACCAGATCCAGGTGGGTGGCGATTCGACGCATGTAGTCGAACTCAAGTCGTGTCGGGTCTTCAGGATCTACCCAGGACTGGTCTGCTCCGTCGCGCCGGACCACGAACGCACCGGGCAGTTCCGGGTCGCGAAACACTTCGGCCCGGGTCGATGTCCCACCGTCAGCAACACCAGCGCTCACGAGTATCGAATCTCTCGTTGGGCGATCCACACCACCACACGGGTCGATGATCAGCCTCCGCTGGACGCGCTGGCGCTGGCAGCGGCGGAAGCGCTGGCCGACGAGGTGCCACTCGGTTCCGCTGTCCCCGCCAGTGCGTTCAGCACGCAACGATCCGCGTCTGCCACCAGGGTTGCCTGCACCGACCAGTCCTTGCTCTCTCCCGGCTTCACCTGTTTCAGAGCGGCGATGCCCGATCCGAGTGGGTTGCCGGAGTCACTCTTCAGCCAAATCACCATGATCGACATGTCCGTCGGCTTCTTGCCGCTGTTCTTGGCGGTCCCCTTGGCCACAACTGCACCCTTGGCGGTGGGGCATTCCGTGATCTTGACGTCCTTCGCGATCCCTGCCGGGGATGGGCCGAGGTCCGCGTGCGAAGGCAGCGGCGTACTCTTCGGTTCCGTCCCGGTGACGCCGGAGGAGGCATCACCGCTCGCTGCGTCGCCGCTGCAACCGGTGATCGCCAGACCCATGACCAGCGCTGTCACGAGCACCGGGAATCGCTTGGTCATCGAGAACCTCTCACTTTCGTTTCGGGTGTCTGAGGAAGGATATCCCCACGGTGACGGCCAGCAAGCTGAGCAACACGGCCAAGCCCGGTCGGATTCCCAATGGGTCTCCGGTGTCAGCGAGCAGCTGTGAGGGTGCGGGCTTCACCGGGATCTCGACAGTGGCGTTCACCGGATCGGTCAGCTCGCTGCTCATCATGGCTGTGTTGGCGATCCGGCCACGATCGGCGTCCGCTTGGGTGATCCGGTAGCTGGCGACACAATCCAGCTTCGCACCGGGAGCCAGGGTGGAGCCGTTGGGCGTCGTGCAGTTCAGCGTGGACAGTCCGATCATCGGGTCACTGATCTGGACGTCCAATGCCGACACCGTCCCGTCGTTGATGGCAGTCAGCCGGTAGAGCAACACCTCACCCACTTCGGCATCGCCGTTGGCATTGCGATCATCCAACTCCACCGACTTGATGAAAGTGATCGCCACAATCTGGGTGACCTCCACCACAGCCTGGTCCTGGACGCTGGGGGGCGCCACCTCCCCGGCTGTCGTAGTCCCGGTCGCCACGACTCGATCCATGATCGTGCCGGCGTCAAGATCCTGCTGGCTGACGACCTGCTCGAAGGTGAATTGAAGGCTCTGTCCAGGGCTGATCGACCCCAGGTCCTGGGCGCTGACCTGCTGGTCCTCAGGGGTGGTCAGCATGGCCCCCTCGAGCAGCGAATTGACCAGGCTGACATTGTGCAGGGTCACGTTGCCGGTGTTGGAGACCCGCAGTGTCCAGACGATCCGCTGACCGAGGGCACCGACCACATCGACATCAGGCACCACCGAGACCGCGAGGTTGGCATTCACCACCACCGGGACACTGGCCTCAGCGCTGGTCATTGCCAGAATCGGATTCCCGTCACCGTCGGTCATCGGCGTCCGACTGGACAGACTGGCGGTGTTGTCCAGCGTTCCGATGTCCAGCTGTGCCTGGGTCGCGGCCAGGCTTCCGTTGCAGCTGACTGAATCGCCAGGTGCAAGAACCGGCACGTTCGGATCGTCCCAATGGCAGCTGAAATCGGCCAGCAGCGGATCGGCCACCACAACGTCGCTCAGCGTCTGGTTGCCTTCGTTGGTGGCGACAATCCGGTACGACACCTCGTCGCCCACCTGATCGAGGCTGCCGTCGGTGACGGTGGCGGTCTTGGTGAGTCCGACGGCTGGAGCGGTGTCGACGACCACGGAATCGTCATCGGTGCCGGAGATGATGGTTCCTTCAGGATCGGTGGCTGTCACGGTCACGGTGTTGACGATGTCGACGGCGGCGTCCAGATCGGCCTGGGTGACCACGTAGCTGACTCCACAGGAGACTGATTCACCGATGCTGTCCGCTGCCCCAGGAACACCACCAGCCAGCGTGAGTCCGACTCCGGGGTTCACCTGCTGGTTGGGTTGACCTGCCGAACCTTCGGCGGCCTCGTTGACCAGCCCGTCCGAGTTCGTGTCGGACCAGCTCTTCAAGCAGTACCAGTCGGAGCCGCTCACCATCGGATCGTCGTAGGTGACGTTATCGAGGGGGATGTCGGAAGCGTTCGTCGCGGTGATGGTGTAGCCGACCACATCCCCGGCGGCGCTCACGCGATCCACCGTCGGCGAGGTCTTCACAACCTGCAGCGCGTGCACCCGTGACACCACCACGTCCTGGGCCTGCACCGGATCCAGTGCCGTTCCGCTCGGATCCTGTGCGGTCATGGTGGCGACGTTCAGGACGCTCCCGGCATTCAGGTCGGATTGGCTGACGATCAAATCGCCGGTGCAGATGACCTGGTCACCTGGAGGGATGACTGCGGGGATGGCGGGCGAGCAGCCGAAGTTGGTGAAGTCGTCGCGACCCTGCAGGATGTCGCTGACGTTCACCACGCTCAGAGTGACGTCACCCGTGTTGCGCCCGATGATGGTGTACTCGACGTCTTCCCCGACCTGCACCATCGAGTGGTGATCGGCGGTCTTGATCAAGCTCATCGACGGATCCCAGATGGCCCCGACCAGGACGACGAACTCTGCAGATTCGGTCAGTTCCCCGTCCGGCTCGAGCCCGCGGATCGTCGCGGTGATCCTGACCCGACCCGCGTCCATGTCGTCCTGGGTGGTGATGTAGTCCGCGTAGCACGTCACCGATTCGCCGGGGGCAAGCGTCGGGCGTTCCCCGGGCTCCTGCTCATCGCAGCGTCGGTTGAAGATGCCCGACAACGGGTCGTCGATGAGGATGTCGCCGATCGTGACATTGCCCGTGTTGGTGAGCAGCTCGGTGAAGGTCACCGGGTCACCTGCTCGGTCGACCGTCGTTCGGCTGGCCGTCGCGACGATGCCCAGTGACGGCACGTGGCTGGCCTCGACGCTGCTCACCGCGGAAGCGCTCGGTGCGTTCCCCGACGGGCTGTCAGCCGTGACGCTGGCCGAGCTGAGGATCGCGTAGGCGTCGAAGGCGGCTTGGCTGACCGGGTAGCTCATGGTGCAGGTGAGTGTTTCACCGGGGCTCAAGGTTGCCGATTCGCCGGTGTTGCCGCCCCCGTCGCTGCACACCAACAGGCGGTCGAGACCCTCGGGATCGAGGTCAGTGACCCTCACTGACGTCAGGGTGACGTTGCCGGTGTTCTTCGCATTGATCGTGTACTCGAGCACGTCACCAGCTCCGTCGACGCTCGTTCGATCAGCTTCCTTGGTCAACGTGATCGCCGGTTGTTGGACGGCACCGACGACAGCCATGGCCGTCACCGGATCCGGATCGACATCCCCGGCGCCCGACCCGCTGGCGGTGGCGATGTTGCTGAACCCGCCTTCATCAACCTGGGCCTGGGTGACCAGGTAGTCACCGCTGCAGGTCAGTCTTTCGCCTGGATCAAGCTCGCCCGGCCCGCAGCCGGTGAGTGCGATACCGGGCATCGAATGGGTCACGCTCACGTCGGTGATGCTGACGTTGCCGGTGTTGGTGACAGTGAATGTGTAGGTGATCGGATCGCCGGCTGCGCCGACGCTCGCCTTGTTCGGTGACTTCTCCAGGCTCAGCTGCGGTTGCTGTTCGGCGGGCACGACCGTGGTGCCGGAAGCCGGGTCCACCTGGCGACCACGGGGATCCGTCGCTGTGACGGTTGCGGTGTTGAGCACCGAGCCGGTGTTCAGATCCGCCAGCGCGATGGGATACGTGACTGTGCAGGTGAACGTCTCCTGCGGATCGATGGTGCGGTCCTGGAGGCAGGTTTGTGCGCCCATTCGCGGCAACGGGTCCGTGAACGCGACGCCCGACAGCGTGACCGGCCCGGTGTTGGTGGCGGTGAGCGTGTAGGTGATGGTTTCGCCAACGGCGCTGAAGCTCGTCCGGTCGGCGACCTTGGTCATCTCGATCTCACCAGTGGCCTCTGTCGTGGTGGAGGTTGAGGCCCATCCGGTCGGGAACGCTTCGCCGGTCACCTCGGTTGCGTTGACCTGTGCCTCATTGCTGCGGGTGCCAGTGTTCACGTCGGCCAGGGTGGCTGTGTAGGTGGCGGTGCAGCTGATGGACTGCTGTGGCTCCAAGAACACCGGATCGACGCCGCAGTCGATGTCGGACAATCCGTCCAGGTCGTCACTGATGGTGACGTCCTCAGCCCGGATGGTGCCGGAGTTCGTGACCGTAAAGGTGTAGGTGAAGGTGTCTCCCGGCACCCAGCTGCTGGGGGCATCGACGCTCTTCACCAGGTTGAGCTGGGGGTTGTACTGGGCGAAAGTGGTTTCGCTGTCGAGGTTGGACACCTCCCCGGTGGGAGTCTGCCCGCTGACGACTGCAACGTTGACGATCTGACCGGTTTCCAGATCTGCGTGCGTGGTGCTGTAGGTCGCCGAGCACGTCATCACCTCATCGGGTAGCAGTACCGACCCCAGTGCGGGAGTGCAGTCGAGCGCCGACACCCCGGGGAGCGCGTCCGCGATCTGCACGTCGTCGATCCGGGTGTTGCCGGTGTTGGCGACGGTGAAGCCATAGCTGATCAGCTGACCGACCTTGGTCACCGACGACGGTGTTCCGGTCTTGACCAGGTCGATGTCGGGATTCTGCTCAGCGCTGACGATGTTGTCTGCCCATGCATTGTCAGGCAACGGGTCGGCACCTGCCGGAACTGAAGCCTCGGCATGCACCACGTTCAGCGCGGACCCCGCGTCGATGTCTGCCTGTGTGGCCTCGTAGGTGGCCGTGCAGG